>JBJSXS010000323.1:0-7298 GCA_046086545.1 Gemmata sp. | reverse complement strand
CGACCACCAGCCCGACCCGCTGCTCCGGGCCGGCGCACACGACCACCTGAACGGCCCCCCCGCGGGGGGCCGCGCCGGCCCGCTCTCCGGCGTGCTGCCCGCCCAGCCGGCGCAGCTCCTGGCACACGTCCAGCAGGGTCAGGATCTCGCCGCGGTACTGGACCACGTCCCGGGAGCCGGCCCGCTCGACCGCCGCCGGCGGGAACTCCTCCAGGCGAGCGACCACGCCCAGCGGGAGCGCCATCCGCCCGCCGTCGGCGGTCGCGAACAGCAACAGCGACTCGCGCGCGGCCGCCTCGCCGGCCGCCGCCGGCTTCTCGGCGCCCGCCCGCCCGCGCGCCCCCGACAGCACGTAGGCCATCTGGGCCACGCCCAGCACGTCGAGGATCAGGGCCACCCGGCCGTCGCCCATGATCGTCGCGCCGGCGAACGCGGCCACGCCCTTGAGCTGCTTCTGGAGCGGCTTGACGACGATCTCCTCGGTGTCGTGGATCGCGTCCACCACCAGCCCGAACGGCCGGTCGTCGGCCTGGAGCACGACGATGTTCACCTCCGCGCCCGCGGGGCGGGGCGCCGCGACCCCCAGCAGCTGGTCGAGGTACACCACGGGCAGCAGGTTCCCCCGCAGCCGGTACACCGGGGTGCCGTGGACCGACTCGATGCCCCGGGTCGCCTGCTCGCCCTCCAGCCGCACCAGCTCCAGCAGGTTCACCTGCGGGATGCAGTACCGGTCGCCGCCGCTGGTCACCGTCAGCGCCGGGATGATGGCCAGGGTGAGCGGGATCTTCATCCGCACGGTGGTGCCGGCCCCGACCACGCTCTCGACGTCCACGGCCCCGCCGATCCGCTCGATGTTGGTCCGCACGACGTCCATCCCGACCCCGCGGCCGGAGAAGTGCGTGACCCGGTCGGCGGTGCTGAACCCGGGCAGGAAGATGAGGTTGATCAGTTCCCGGTCCGACAGCCGCGCGGCCTCGTCGGCCCCGATCACGTTCGCGCGGACCGCCTTGTCGCGCACCCGCTGGGGGTCGATCCCGCCGCCGTCGTCGGCGATCTCGATGAGCACCTTGCCGCCCTCGTGGAACGCGTGCAGCCGCAGCCGGCCCTCCGGCGGCTTGCCCCGCGCGGCCCGCGCGTCGGGCGGCTCGATCCCGTGGTCCACGGCGTTGCGCACCAGGTGCGTGAGCGGGTCCCGGATCGCCTCGATGATGGTCTTGTCGAGTTCCGTCTCCTGCCCGTCCATATCGAACCGCACCCGCTTGCCGCACGCGACCGCCAGGTCGCGCACCACCCGCGGGAACTTGCTCCAGACGTTCCCGATGGGCTGCATCCGGGTCTTCATGACGTTGGTCTGCAGCTCCGTGGTCAGCAGGTTCAGCCGCTGAACGGTGCCCAGGAAGGCGGCGTCCTCCTGGGACGCGCCGAACTGCATGATCTGGTTGCGGGCCAGCACCAACTCCCCGACCAGCGTCATCAGCTTGTCGAGCAGCCCCACGTCCACGCGCAAGCTGGTGTCGGCGACGGCGGGGCGCCCATCGGCGACCGGCTCGCCCGTGCCCGGCTTGGCGGGAAGGACCAGAGTCGATGCCGAGACCGGATTGACCGGGGTCGGTGCCGGTGCGGGGGCCGGCGGCACCGGCAGCGCGGACATGGGTAGTACTGCTGTCGCCGGGGGCGCCGGCGCGCCGACTTGCGGGGGCGCGGGCGGCGCGACGACCTGTGCGGGCACCGCGGGCGCGGGCGGCGGAGCAGCGGCGGCTTCGCGCAGGTGATCCAGCCGCGCGATGAGGGGGGCGTAATCGCCCGCGCCCTCGCTCCCGTCGGCCTCGACCGCGCGCAGCACCTCGCGGATCGCGTCCACGACGCCCAGCAGCGCGGCGGCGATCTCGTGCGTGAACGTCAACTCGCCCGAGCGGATCCGGCTGAGCAGGCTCTCGGCGGAGTGCGCCACCGCCTGCAGTTTGACCAGCCCGATGAACCCCGCCGTCCCCTTGACGCTGTGGAGCGTGCGGAACACGCGGGCGAGCGTCTCACGCTCGGCCGGTTCCTTCTCCAGCGTCATCAGGTCGGCGTCGAGTTGTGCGAGGTTCTCGTGGGTTTCCAGGAGAAACTCGCGGATCACTTCGTTCATGGTCGTCCCGTACGGCCCCTCCCCAACGCGGCGCCGTCCGTGCGCGAGTTCCCGGCCCTCCTGCGCCGGGCCGATTTCAGCCGAACAGCTTGTCGATCACGTCCTTCACGGCGGCCGGCTCGAACGCCTTGGGCAGCACCGCGGCCACCCCCAGCGCGCGCACCGGGTCAAGGATCGCGGGGGACGTTTCCGTCGTCACCATGATGATCGGGATCGTCTTCGTGGCGGGCGTCTGCTTCAGGTAGCTGACGAGCGCGTACCCGTCCATGAGCGGCATGTTGTAGTCGGTCACGATCAGGTCGAACGCCTCGCGCGTGGCGGCGGCGATGGCCTGGGCCCCGTCGGCCGACTCGGCGAACCGCGTCAGCCCCAAGCCCTGCAGAACGGTCCGCTCGTGGACCCGGGCGGTGGTGCTGTCGTCCACGATCAGGACGCGCAGCGTCGACAGGTCGGTGCGCCGCGGCGGGCGCGGCGCCCCGAGCCCGGTGAGCGACGCGGTGAGCCCGGCGACCGACACCGACGACTTCACCGCGACCGCCTTGCCCGTCACGACGTTGAGGGACTGAACCAGCTGCTCGACGGTGAACGGCTTCTGGAGCACGACCACGCGGTCCAGTTGGTCCAGCGGGCCGTGGGCGCTCCCGTCGGCCTCGCTGGAGATGAGCACGAACCCGGGCGACTCGCTCGGGCACTCGGCCCGGATCCGTTTGGCCAGTTCGGGTCCGGTCGTGTCCGGGAGGTGCAGCGCCGAGACGACGGCGTCGGGCGAGTGCGCCCGGACGGCGGCGACCGCCGCGGCGCCCGTGCCGGCCGTCGCCGGAGCCGTGATCTCCTGCGCCTCCAGGTACTTACGAATGATCGTGGCCTGCACCCGCGACGGCTCGACGATCAGCACCGACAGCGCGGCGCGGGTGCGCGACAGGGTGTCGGACGTGCTGACCACCGACGAGTCGGCCGCGGCCGGGATCGCGGGTGAAGAAGTCGGCGGCGGTCCGGCGGACCCCGCGCCGAGCAGGGCCGCGACCGCCTCCAGGGCCGCGGCGACTTCGGCCATCGACGCGTAACGGTCGGCCGGGTTCTTGGCCATCATCCGCTGAACCACCGCGTCCAGCTCGGGCGGCACGTCGCCCCGGATGGCGCGCGCGGACGGCACCGGGGCGTCCCGGTGCTTCATGAGGATCGCCATGACGGTCTTGCCGCCGTACGGCGCCTGGCCGGTGAGCAGGAAGTAGAGCGTGCCCCCGAGGGAGTAGATGTCGGCACGGCCGTCCACGGTGCTGGAGTCCATGGCCTGCTCGGGGGCCATGTACTCGACCGTCCCCATCACCCCGCCGGACTGGGTCAGCTTCTCGGCGCCCGTCGCCTCCAGCGCCTCGGAGCTGAGCCGGGCCAGCCCCAGGTCGGTGACCTTCACCGCCCCGCTCGCGTCGCGGAGCAGGTTGGCGGGCTTGATGTCGCGGTGGATCACCCCCTGGGCGTGGGCGAAGGCCAGCCCGCGGGCGGCCTGAATGATGCAGCCGGCCGCCTCGGCGACGCCCGCCGGGCCGTGCTTCGACACGAACGCGACGAGGTCCTGCCCGTCCACGAACTCCATCACCAGGAAGTGCCCGACGTCGGCCTCGTCGGCGTCGTAGGCCATCACGATGTTCGGGTGGCCGAGCCGGGCGATGGTCTCCACCTCCCGCTGGAACCGGCGGACGAACGCCTCGTCCTTGCACAGGGCCGCCGAGAGCACCTTCAGGGCGACGACGCGCTTCATGCGGCGGTGCCGGGCCTTGAACACCGTCCCCATGCCGCCCGCGCCCAGCCGCCCGAGCACGTCGTAGTTACCGATCCGCAGTTCGGCGGCCCGGCCCTGGCTGATGGCGTCGAACTGGTAGTCGTTGAGGATGCCGGACGTGAGCAGCGCGTTGGCCAGCCCGAGGGCGTTGGCGCCCGGGTGCTTCGCGAGGAACTGGTCGAGTTCGTCCGGCGCCAACAGCCGGCTGGCGGCGAGGTTGGCGACGAAGTCGTCCCGCGACAGCTCGAGGTTAGCGGAAGTTGCGTCCATAGACATCCACTGGTACGGCCGCTGTGGTAACCGTGGCGCTACCCTACGAACCCACGAGCGCGGCCCCGGGGCGGACTGCCGGGGCAACTGGCACACGTGTGATGTTTTGCCGTACGGATAGTGTCGACCATGCTGGTCGGGTAAGCCAGGGGTGTTGGCGAATGTTGATAGAGTATTTGAAATGAGTCGAATGGCGTATTGTTAATAACCGATGCAACCGGCACCTACCGGTGGGCCGCGCCGGTGCGCGAGGGGCGGCTCGCAACTTTTCCTGCAGACGGCGCTCGCCGCGGCCGACACGCGCGAACCCCGGCACCGAAGTGCTCGCCATGATGGGGCACGCGGGCGACGTGACCGCCGCGCGATACCCTCCGCCACTGTCGGCGGTTCCAGCGGCGCGCCCTTTTCGACGGAAATCCCCTTCCGGACTCGTCTGATCAGGTGAGCAGAACGGACAGGGACGGAGCGTTGGGTACCGAGTTCCAGTCGAATTGGTACCGCTCAACCAGACGACATGTTGGCTTGTCGAAAAGCGAGGCAGGTGGGCTTTGAGAGCCGCGGTGCGGAACCGCCGGTCGGCTTCCGCGAAGTGATATCACAGAATGCAGCGTGCGGAAGTCGCCACCGCATTCCTGAACAGGATTTTAAATGCTTATCAGGAAATGACTTGTGCTAATTATTTCTGTAAGGATTTGAACCCGCGACGTCCAGATTCCCAATATCCCGAAGGCGATTCGCCGGTACTCGCGGTTCTTCAAAAACAGCCACAGATTCAAGCAATAACAAGACAATCAGGGCACAGTCCTGGCAGGGCGAAACCCGAACGCGGTGACACGGTCCCCGGGCCGTAAGTAACTGCGGAAGGCGGACCGCAAGGACATCGGTAGGCTTAAGAAAGAGCCACCTCGAATAATGTGTGATACTCGTTCGTCTATTCGCGTAATCATCTCGTTCCCGTTGTCCTCACGCGTTATCGCGACGTCCGGCAGCCACGGATCTTCCACCCACTCGAAGGCGTTTCCCAGCGTGTCGAACAGTCCCAGATCGTTCGGCCGCAACCCGCCCACCGGCCTCGACTGCGACTCCA
This sequence comes from Gemmata sp., assembly GCA_046086545.1. Classification (GTDB taxonomy): domain Bacteria; phylum Planctomycetota; class Planctomycetia; order Gemmatales; family Gemmataceae; genus Gemmata. The sequence goes on along the minus strand of JBJSXS010000323.1, from coordinate 2,030 downwards.
CGGTCTTGACGAACCAACCGTACCGCGGCAACAGCCCCTCGCCGCGACCGTAGTGCCGCGACGTGACCGAACCCGCCCGGCACGCGAACTCCCACTCCGCCTCCGTCGGCAGACGGTAACCCGTCAGCCCCAGGTGTCCCGCCTTCATACTCATCCCCTCCGCATACACGCCCTCCTTGTTCGGCTCGTAGCACCATTGCTCACGCGGGATGCCCTCCCGAGCGCTCAACCAGTTGCAGTACTCCGCCGCCGCGTACCAGCTCACACCCACCGCCGGCGCGTCCTCACCCGGACTGTGCCGATTCCCCTCCTCGTGCCCGGGCCGGAAGCGGCGGAACTCACCCATCGTCACCTCCTTCGTCGCGATCGCGAACGTCCGACCGATCCGCTTCCGGTGTGCCGGCTCGTCTGCGTTCACAAGCCCCGACTCCGACGGCGGCGAGCCCAGCGTGAACTCCACCGGGCCACGCACCACCGCATACGTCTGACCCTCCCCGTTCACGAACCAGTCCTTGCCACGCGACACGCCCGGAGCGGGACGCAACGGACCCAGCGGCAGCGAACCCGGCGCCAGGTCCGCCAGACCACCTGCCAGCACCAGCCCACGCATCCCCGCCGCCAGTTCCGCATCGATCGCCGCCAGCTTCTTCCCCTTTCCCCACTGCTGACGCAGCAACCAGTCGATCGCGCTGTGCAGCCCGGGGTCCGGGTGCTCCCGGTACTGCACGAGCAGCTGCGCCGCCATCGCCTCCCGCGCTGCCCCCGGCACCGCGTCCTGAGGTAACTCGCCCAGCGTGATCAGCAGCGCCCGCTTCGCCGACACGTCCGCTTCCGCCGCGTACCGCGCGACCAGCGTTTCCCGCGTTTCCCGCGTTCCCATCACTCCCGCGTTCGCACTGATCTGCGCGAGCCGCTGCTGCAAGTAGCTCCGTGCCGTCGGGTCCCCGTCCCCCGGGAACGCGAACACCGGCCACACCCTCGACCCCTCGCCCAGCCACACGAGCGCCGCCGCCGCGTAGCCCCGACGCTGGCCCCACTCTTCCATCGCAGCGTGCACCTTGTCCGCGGCCAGTTTCTCCGACGGCACTTCTGCCACCTTCGCCGTCAGCAAGGGCACCACGGCGGACTTCTCCGCCTGAATAGCCGGGACGAACTTTTTGTAGTGCCGCGGGTCGGCCACCACGGCCAGCTCCGCCAGGGCCGCGGGTCGATCCTTCCCGTATTGGGCCAACAGGTCCGCGGTCAGGTCGTACCGCCCCACCTCGCCCAACAGTTCCGCCACCCTGTTACCCTTTTTGTCGCTCACGATGTGTTTTTGCAGATCCTTGTACTGCGCCAGTAGTGCCGGCACCAGAACCCCGCGCACCGGCTCCAGCCCCGCCTTACACACCACGAACTCGTCCGGGGTCGCCCGCACCACCGCGTCCGCGACCGCCGCCACGACGCCCTCCCATCTCGCGTCGGCGGGCGTGAGGGCCGCGAGCGCGCCCGCCGCCCGCACCCGTCTGTTGGCACTCGCCCCCGTGTCCGTCAGTACCGCCCAGCACTCCGGGGCGACCGTCGCCGCGTGCGGCGTCAGCGCGTCCCGGATGGTCAGCACCTCGTTCATATGGCACTCGGTCACGTACTCCCCCACCGCCTTGACCTGCGCAGGGTCGTCGGCCATCAGCGCCAGCCGCGCGTGCAGCCCCGGCTTTTCGCTGACCGGCAGCGCCGCCAGTTCCCTCAGCCGCGCCCGGCTCAGGTCGCGGTAGTCCTTCAGTTCCTCGATCAGTCGCGGCACCTCGACCGTGCTCGCCGACTCCAGCGCCTGAACCAGCGCGTCGGCCTTCGCCTGCCGCTGCAGTTCCTGCCGCTTCTGCTCCGCCAGCAACTTGTAGTGCGATTGCTTATCCCGGAGCAGCACCACCGCGACCCAGACCCCGGTCAGGGTCGCCGCCACCACCCCCGCCAGGTCCAACTGCACCCGCCGCCGCTTCTTCTGCTCGGCCGCTTTCGCAAGCTCGGCGTCGGCCCGCGCCTCGGCCTCG
>JBJSXS010000322.1:0-13329 GCA_046086545.1 Gemmata sp. | reverse complement strand
AACTCGGGCTTCAGCGCCAGCAACTGTTGCTCGTCCATGAGCTACACCTCACACCGGTGACAGCCACCAACAGAGTTCGTCTTGTACCCGTTCCTCACCTCGCGTAGAAGTGCAATCCGCCCTGCGCTGTAGTACTAGGTGCGGGCCGTTTTGCGCTCGAACGCTGTTGAGCGTTGTGGTCGATTTGCCGGCGTGCGCCCGCCTCGCGCCCCGGTCGCGCGCTTGACGTCACAACAAACTCTGATAGTTGGCGCGATACTGGGGTGTCGCGGCCGCACCCGGTTCGCTAGGATGCACCTCTCACAAGGAGCGGGTATGACCATCGACGGGGTTTCACAGACGACCGGGACCGAGCGGCTGGTGGCGATCGAGCCGGACGCGGCCGGGGTGCGGCTCACCATCAGCGACCGCAAGGGCAACGCCGAGTTGGCGCAAGTGGGCTTCGTCGCCAACGCCCTTATGACCGTCCTCACCGACGTGCCCCCTGGCCCGCAGACCATCGCCGGCGCGGACGGCCGCGTGCTGACCGTCGAGGTCAATCGCAACGAGGTGCTCCTGACGGTGGGCGCGCCGGACGCGGCCGTCGGACTGGACGACCTGCTGGACGCCCTCGCAGAAGCTCTCCCCCCGACCTGAGCAGCGGCTAACGCGGCCCGGTCCGTGTTCGTCGAACTGGCCGAGGGCGCTACGGGGGCTGAACCGGGCGCGGTTCGGGAACCGCAACCCGACGGTGCGCGAGTCCGTGCCGCGCGCCCCGTCCGGGCCCGCGGCGGGCGCCCGCCCTCATCGAGCCGTTTGCGGCGAGCGCGGGCCGTAGGGGTTCGGCTCTGAGGAGCCGAGCGGCCCGCGCCGCATTGTGCTGACCGCCCGGGCGCCTGATGCCGTACACCCACACCGTTCGCGGCGAGCGGTTCGCCTTCGCGGACCTGCGCGAACTGCTCGCGAAGGCGAACGAACTCAAGTCCGGCGACGCGCTCGCGGGCCTCGCGGCCCTGTCCGAGCGGGAACGCGTCGCGGCCAAACTTGCGCTCGCCGACGTGCCACTCTCCGCGCTCGTCGCGGCCCCGGTCGTTGACCCCGACACCGACGACGTGTCGCGGCTGATCCTCGACGCGCACGACCGCGTCGCGTTCACGCGGATCAGTTCGCTGACGGTGGGCGAGTTCCGCGAGTTCCTGCTGGACGACGCCACGACCGGCGAAACCCTCGGTGCCCTCAAGTGGGCCATCGTCCCCGAGATTGCCGCGGCCGTTGCGAAGCTGATGGGCAACAAAGAGCTGGTGTACGCGGCGGCCAAGATGCGCAACGTGACCCGGTGTCGCAACACGATGGGCGCGCGGGGCGTGTTCGGGGTGCGCGTGCAGCCGAACCACCCGGCCGACGACCTCGCGGGCATCCTCGTCAGCGCGATCGACGGCCTCAGCTTCGGGTGCGGCGACGCGGTCATCGGGGTGAACCCCGCGACCGACTCCGTCGAGACCGTGAGTTCGATCCTGCGGGCGCTCGACCGGCTCATCGCGACCCTCGATGTCCCGACGCAGGCGTGCTGCCTCGCGCACGTCACGACGCAACTCGCGGCCCTCGACCGCGGCGCCCCGGTGGACCTGCTGTTTCAGTCGGTCGCCGGCACGCAGGCGGCCAACGCCAGCTTCGGCGTTGATCTCGCGATGCTGACGGAGGGCCGCGAGCGCGTGCTGGCTTCGCGCCGCTCGCGCGACGTGCGGTGGCTCGGCGAGCAGGTGATGTACTTCGAGACGGGGCAGGGGAGCGCGCTGTCGGCCGAGGCGCACCGCGGCGTCGATCAGCTCACGCTCGAGGCCCGCGCGCACGCGGTGGCCCGCGCGTTCGACCCGTTCCTGGTGAACACCGTCGTGGGGTTCATCGGCCCGGAGTACCTGGCCGACGAGCGGCAGATCACCCGCGCCGGGCTGGAGGACCACTTCGTCGGCAAGCTGCTCGGGCTGCCGATGGGCGTGGACGTGTGCTACACGAACCACGCCGACGCCGACCAGAACTCCGCCGACAACCTGTTGCTGCTGCTCGCCGCCGCGGGCTGTAATTATGTGATGGGCGTGCCCGGCACCGACGACGTGATGCTGAACTACCAGTCCACGAGCTACCACGACGCCGCGACCGTGCGCGACCTGTTCGGGCTGCACCCGGCGCCGGAGTTCCGCGCGTGGCTCGAGGCGCACGGCCTCACGCGCGACGGCAGGCTCGCGAGCGCTGCCCGCCCGGCGCTACTGGCGAGCGCCGCGAAGGTGCTGTCGACATGACTTTACGTTTGGCCGCGACCCGGAAGGGGCCGAGCCGGGGCGCCCGCAGGAGTGCCGCAGTAGTCCATCGGAGCCGCGACGCCTCTTCCGTGGCGGCTTCAAACCGTGGTGCGGGAGGCGCATGAGCGACTCAAACGACGAGTCCGACGACGACGTTCGCACGCTGCACAAGTTGGGGTACGCGCAGGAGCTGTCGCGCGTCCTCGGCGGGTTCTCGAACTTCGCCATCTCGCTCTCGATCATTTGCGTCCTCGCGGGCGGGATCACCTCTTTCCACGTGGGGTTCTGCGCCGTCGGCGGGGCGAGCATCGGGCTGGGGTGGCCGCTGGTCGGGCTGTTCGCGCTGTGCGTGGCGGCGACGATGGGGCAGATCGCGTCCGCGTTCCCGACCGCCGGCGGGCTGTACCACTGGGCCGCGACCCTCGGCGGGCGCGGGTGGGGCTGGGCGACCGCGTGGTTCAACCTCGCGGGCCTCGTCGCGGTGCTCGCCGCCATCAACGTGGGCACCTTCCGGTTCGCGCTCGGGGCCTTCGCCCCCGACGTGAAGCCGACCCCGGTGATGCAGTTCGCGCTCGTGGCGCTCGTCACCGCGTCGCACGCGGTCATCAACCACCTCGGCATCCGCGTGACGCGCGCCCTCACCGACTTTAGCGGGTACTGGATTCTCCTCGTCGCCGTCGTGCTGACAGCCGCGCTGCTCGCCGCGGCACCGGGGTACGACCTGGAGCGCCTGACGACGTTCACCAACTACAGCGGGTTTCCGCACCAACCGCCCGCCGACCCGAACGCGCCCGAACCGGCGGAAGCGGTCGACCCGGTGTGGCCCGCGCACGGGTCGGTGGCGTGGCTGTTCGCGCTCGGGCTCCTGCTGCCGGCGTACACGATCACCGGGTTCGACGCGAGCGCGCACGTGTCCGAGGAGACGGAGCGGGCCGCGTACAACGTGCCGCGCGGGATCGTGCGGTCGGTTTGGGTGTCGGCCCTGTTCGGCTGGCTGATGTCGTGCGCCGCGGTGCTGGCGATGCGCGACCCGGGCGCGGTCGCGGAGAAGGGGGAGCAGGCGTTCGTGTTCGCCATGAGCGACGTGCTGCCGAAGTGGTCACACCTCCTGCTGTGCGGCGGCATCGTACTCGCGCAGTACCTGTGCGGCCTCGCAACGGTCACGTCTGCGTCGCGGATGGCGTTCGCGTTCGCACGCGACGGCGGCGTCCCGTTTTCCCGCGCGGTCCGGCGCGTCTCGCCGGCGTTCCGCACGCCCGCGGTCGCGATCTGGGTGGTGGGCGCCGCCGCGGTACTGTTCACCGTGTACGCCGAGGCTTACGCGACCATTGCGGCGTCGGCCGCGGTGCTGCTGTACGTTTCCTACGTGCTGCCCACCGCGATCGGGGTGATCGCTCACGGGCGCTGGTGGACCGAGATGGGGCCGTGGCACCTCGGCCGGTGGTTCCGCCCGCTCGCCGTGGTGAGCGTTCTCGGGTGCGGGGTGCTGGTGGCGATCGGGCTGCAGCCGCCGAACCAGAAGGCCGCGTACGTGCTCGGTGGGATGATCGCCGTGCTGCTCGTGCTGTGGCTCACCGCGGCGCGGCGCACGTTCCCCGGCCCGCCGCAGAGCCGGACGGAGGCGCCGTGAGTGATAACCCGCTGTCACCGCTCGACCCGGTGGAACTCGCGCTGGCGCGAACGCCCGCGCGGGTGCTGGTCGGCCGCGCCGGACCCGCGTACCGCACCGCCACGTGGCTGAACCTGCGCGCCGACCACGCCGCCGCCCGCGACGCGGTGCAGGCGGAGGTCGACCTCGCACGCGACTTCGGCGCCGAGCGGGTCGCACACTTCGAGTTGTTCGAGGTGCAAACGCGAGCGGCGTCCAAGGCCGGCTACCTGCGCCGGCCCGACCTCGGGCGCAAGCTCGCCAGCCACTCGTGCGGTGCGATCCGCGCGCGCTGCCCGGCCGGGTGCGACCTTCAGGTGCTCGTCGGGGATGGCCTCTCCGCGACCGCCGTCGCGGCGCAGGCGCCCGCGCTGCTCGACCGGTTACGGGACGCGGCGCGGGCGCGCGGGTGGTCGTTCGGGCGCCCGTTCCTGGTGCGCTACTGCCGCGTGGGCGTGATTAACGACGTGGGCGACCTGCTCACGCCGCTGGTGGTGGTGCTGCTGATCGGTGAGCGGCCCGGGCTGGCGACGGCGGAAAGTTTGTCGGCGTACCTCGCGTTCCGGCCGCGCGGCGGTCACACCGACGCGGACCGCAACCTCATCTCGAACATCCACGCCCGCGGCGTCTCGGTGGAGGATGCGGCGCGGCGCGTCGTCGCGCTGGCCGAACAGTTTCGCGCGATCGGGCGCAGCGGGGCGGGTGTGACCGAGGTTCTGCCGGGGTTGCCCGCGGGCGATTGAGTGCGGAACGGCCTGCTCCGGCTCTGCTCGCGCCGGCCCCGCCCTTCGGCTACCGCGCCCGCGGGCGCGGCACGTCGACTGCCCCCGAACCCCGGCGTCCCCCTTCGGGGCACTTCGAGGGGTTCGCCACGTGAAAGCTCATCCCGGCCGCCGCGGGCGCCGTGCTTTTTTCAAAAACTTCTCGATGAAATCAGGCGGGCGGGGCGCGACCAGTCGCTTGTAGTCCGGTCGGCTCGTGAGAGCCATAGGACGGCTGGCTTCGGACTGCGCGATCGAGGGGCCGGCCGGGTACCGCTCCCGTTGGTTTGATTGGGAAGCGCTCTGGTGTCTTCGATGTGGCGCCAAATACGGCGCCAGCACGCGCACAGCCGCACCTTTCGGTTTGAATCGCGGTTGGCGGAACGCGCCGGCAACTCACCGGGCGCCCTCCCCGGAACGTCTGTATAATAGCGGCTGCCGCCTGAAGACCGCGAGGTTGGTTGCGCGATGAACGGATCGCTCGTTCAGAACATTCACCACTACTGCATCGGCCTCAGCTACCTGTGCGCGTTCCTCCTCGAAGCGGCCCGGCTCTTGTGGCCGGCGCGGGGGTGGCGGCTCGCGGGGTTGGGGTTCGGCGCCGCCGGGCTGTTCGCGCACACCGCGTACCTGCTCGTGAACCAGCCGTCGCCGGCCGTGCCCTACGGGTCCGTGCTGCTGCTCGCGTGGGTGCTCGCGCTGTTCTACCTGTACGGCACCGTTGACCACGCGAAGCAGGCGTGGGCCGTGTTCGTGCTGCCGGTCGTCATCGGGCTGGTGGTCACGTCGCGCGTGCTGCTCACCGCGGACCCGGACCCCGCGGCGCTCAACGTGGCCGGCTGGTTCAGCGGCGACCGGTTCTGGGGCGCGGTGCACGGGCTGCTCATCCTCTGCGCGTCCGTCGGGGTGAGCGTCAGCTTTCTCGCGAGCGTCATGTACCTCATTCAGGCGCGGCGGCTCCGGCGCAAAGTGGCGCCCGGCAGCGTGGTGCCGATGCTCAGCCTGGAGCGCCTGGAGACGATGAGCCGGCGGGCGCTGAACGTGGCGTTCCCGATGCTCACCGTGGGGCTGCTGGTCGGATCGCTGCTCCTGCAGCACGGCCATTCCGTGGGTGAGAACTGGCTGTCGGTGAAGGTCCTTTCGACGGCCGGGCTGTGGCTCGTGTTTCTCCTGTTGCTGTACCTGCGGTACGGGGCGCACGTCCCGGCGCGGCGGCTGGCCCTGTGTTCAATCGGGGCGTTCGCCCTGCTGCTGGTGGCCCTCGTCGCCTCGCACCCGTTCGCGATCGGGGGTGCGAAATGAACCTCCGCGCCATCGGGTGCAACGTCGCGTCCGCCGGGGTCGAGGTGCGGGAGCGCCTCGCGTTCAACCCGGTGAAGGCCCAAAAAGCTCTTTCAGAGCTGAACGCCCGGTTCGCCACGGAAGCCGTCGTGCTCGACACCTGCAACCGCGTCGAGATCTACGTCTCGCGCCCGGAAACGGTCGCCCCGCTGCACGTCCCGCTAATGGCCGAGTTCCTGTCGGGACTGCACGGGGTGCCGGCGGACCAGATCGCACCGCACCTGTACGAGCACGCCGACGCCCAGGCCGCCAAGCACCTGTTCCGCGTCGCGTCGGGCCTGGACAGCGTGGTGCTCGGCGAGGGGCAGATCGCCGGGCAGGTGAAGGACGCGTACGAGTCCGCACTGAAACTGACCGCGACCGGGCCGCTGCTGAACGCGCTGTTCCCGGCCGCGCTGCGGGTGTCCAAGCGCGTGCGCACCGAAACGGGCATCGCGCACGGGCACGTGTCGGTGTCGAGCGCCGCGGTGGACTTCGTGCGCCAGGTGTTCGACACGTTCACCGACAAAACGGTGCTGGTGATCGGGGCCGGGAAGATGGGGCGGCTCACGCTCAAGCACCTCGCGGAGCTGAAGCCCGCGACGATCCTGGTGACGAACCGCAGCCCGGAGAAGGCCGCCGCGGTCGCCGGCGAGTGCGGGGGGGCGGTCGTGCCGTGGGCGCAACTCGACGACGCGCTGGCGCGCGCCGACATCGCGCTCAGCAGCACCGGCGCGCCGGAGCCGATTGTCACGGCGCGGCGGTTCGCGGAAAAGATCCGCCGGCGCCGCGCCGGGCGCCAGCTGGTCATCTTCGACATGGCGGTGCCGCGCGACTTCGACCCCGACATTCACGACGGGGACACCGTCAGCGTGTTCAACGTGGACGACCTGGGCCGCGTGGCCGACCGGTGCATGGCCGAGCGCAAGCGGCACCTGCCCGCGGCCGAGTCCATCATCGAGGCCGAGGTCGCGAAGTTCGTGGACGACTGGAACAAGCGCGCGAACGGCCCGGTGATCGGGCAGCTCACCGCCGAGGTGGACAAGGTGCGGGACGCGGTCGTCGCCCCGCTGTTCGACAAGCTCAACGGCAAGCTCACGGACGCGGACAGGGCGTTCATCGAGGGCGCGTTCCGCCTGTTCCAGAACCGCCTGCTGCACGGCCCGATTGCCGCGCTGCACGCGGCCACCCGCGAGGGGCACAGCGGCGGCCTCCGGGACGCGCTGCGGAAGCTGTTCGGGCTGGACGGATAGCGCCGGCCGCGTCTCGGCGCCGCCCGCGATACACATGCTCCCAACGTCTCCCTCGTCCGCCCACCCTGACGCCGCCCGCCGCCGAACCGGTGCTGCCGCGCGGCGCCGCGGCCCTGCGGGGGTGCCCCGCGACCGAGCCGGCCGTCCGGTTCGCGGCCCCGCGGCCGCGGCCCGCTCGCGTGTCCGTGCCGGGAGGCGGGGGCCCGTGCGCGGCCACCGGTTGGTGTGCGCAACACCGCCCGGTCTGCCGCTCGGTCGCACGGCTGTGACAAATCGGGAAGTCGGTAAGGCGTCTCTTGACGCACTCGAAATCTTCGTTTAGTGTTCGCTCCCAGCTTCACGGTTGACCGGCATCACGGATTCGCACCCACGGACGGGCCCGCTCCCCTCGCCGGTGAGCCGCCCCTGCACCCATGACGCGCCCCGGCCTTTCACTCGGTGCGGACCCGCTCCAGGGGCACCCGGCGTTCCCCGCCGGGCGCGACGCCCTCGTCGTCGCGGCGCCCGCCAAGATCAACCTGTTCCTCGAAATCGTCCGCAAGCGCCCCGACAACTACCACGACCTCGAGTCGCTCATGGTCGCGGTGAGCCTGTTCGACACGCTCGAACTGCGCGCCACCTCCGACGGCTCCCTCACCCTCGAGTGCGAGCCGGCCACCCTGTCTGCCGGGCCGGACAACCTGGTTCACAAGGCCGCGACCGCCCTTCGCGCGCATGCGAACCGCACCGACCTGGGCGCGGCGATTCGGCTCACGAAGCGCATCCCGACGCAGGCGGGTCTGGGCGGCGGGTCGAGCGACGCGGCTGCGGCACTGGCCGGCTTGAACGAAATTTGGAAACTGGGGCTGACACGCCAAGAACTTGCCGCTATTGCCTCGCCCATCGGGTCGGACGTGGCCTTCTTCCTGACCCTGCCGGCCGCGTGGTGTACCGGGCGCGGCGAGTTGACCGAGCCGGCGCCAGCGCCCGCGCGCCCGCTGTGCTTCGTGCTGGTGTTCCCTCCGGTCGGCGTGAGCACGGTCGCGGTGTTCAGGCGCCTGCGCGTGCCCGCGGCGCCGGTGAGCGGCGACCCGGCCCGCGAAGCGTTCCGGCGGGGCGACGCGCTCGCACTGAGCGCGGCGATGATCAACCGGCTCGAAGCGCCCGCGTTCGAGATCGAACCGCTGGTGGGCCGCGTGCGCGAGCGCCTCGGCCGGCTGAACCCGGCGGGCGCGATGATGTCCGGCAGCGGCTCGACGGTGTTCGCCCCGTGCGCCACCGCGGCCGAGGCGGAGCGCGTCGCCGCGGCGTTCCGGCACCAGCGCCCGACCGGAGAGCCCGAATCACAGGTATGCGTCGTTCGGAGTTTCACACCCCCGTTGAGTTCCGTGCCGCCCGCCGGCGGGCCGAACCCGACGCTCCCCCGCTGAAGGAGACACGCGGTGGTCATCACGGAAGTTCGCATCAAGCTGTGTGAGGAGAACAACGAGCGGCTGCTCGCGTTCTGCTCGGTCACCTTCGACAACGCCTTCGTGGTCCGCGACCTGAAGGTGATCGAGGGCACGAAGGGCATCTTCGTGGCGATGCCGAGCCGCAAGCTGACCGACCGGTGCGGCCGGTGCAGCGGCAAGAACCACCTGCGGGCCCGGTTCTGCAACCAGTGCGGCACCCGCCTCGACGACCAGCGCGCGATGCGCGTCACCGACGGCCGCGCCAAACTGCACGCGGACATCGCGCACCCGATCCACAGCGGCGCCCGCGAGCTGATCCAGGCGGCCGTCGTCGAAGCGTACGCGAAGGAGAAGGAGAAGTCGAAGCTGCCGGGCTACGTCTGCACCTACGACGAGTTCGACTACGACGACGACCTGCCGGTGAGCTACGGCGCGGTGGTGGCCGAGATGGGCAAGGGCGTGAAGGCGCACGGCCCGCACGCGGCCCCGAAGGGCACGCACTTCCACGGCGCCGACGCCCCCGCGCAGACCGCGAAGAAGGCCGACGGGTTCGCCGACGGCGTCGCCTGAGTCTCCGTCGGACAGGCTGGAAGCGGCGAGCGGCTTCGGGCTCACTTCTTGGCCTTCTCCAGCGACTCCTTGAGGAATGCCGCGAACTTCGCCGGGTCGTTGATCTTCCCTTCCTCGTAAGTGCCGATCACCTTAACCTTGCCGTCCGCCCGAGGCACCAGCACCGCGTAGAGCGGGAGCTTGATGTCCTTGAACACGTCCGTCTGGAAGTCGCGGTTGAGGCGCGCCTCGGCCTTGCGCGCCGCCAGCCCCGGGTCCGAGGAGTAGGACGCGGCCGGGAGCCAGTCGGTGTAGAGCTGCACCTTCTCGAACTTCTGCATCTCCTCGCGCACCGCCGGCTGCGGGAACACGGTGTGCTCGTTGTACTTGCAGTTCGTGCAGGTCTCGCCGGTGAAGTCCACGAACACCGGGCGCCCGCTCGCGCGCGCCACCGCGAGCGTCTCCTTCAGGTCGGTGCTCCACCCCTCGTCCTTGCTCGTCTCGGGCAGCAGGAACGACTCGACCCACGCGTACACCGTACCCGCCGGGCGCTGCGGCTTGCCCTCGCTGCTCTTGAACATCGCCGGGGTCAGGTAGAGGGCCAGACCCAGGAAGAGCAGCGCGAAGATCAGTCGCGGGACGCCGATGTTCGGCTTCTCCTCGTCATGCGGCAGTCGGAACACGTTCAGCAGGTACAGCCCGCACGCGGCGCTGATCGCGATCCAGCCGCCGAGGACCACGTCGTATGTGAAGTACTGCGGGGTGGGGAAGATGCCCAGTTCGGCGGTGCGCAGGAACTTGAGCGCGGCCGCGAGTTCGAGGAACCCCATCACCACCTTCACGCTGTCGAGCCACCCGCCGGACTTCGGCAGCGCCTTCATCAGCCCGGGCACAAGGGCCAGTACGAAGAACGGCGCGGCGAACGCGGTCGCGAACGCCAAGCCGCCGGCGACCTCCTTCGCTGTCGGCACGGCGATCAGGCTCCCGCCGGTTTCGTTTCCGGCCGAGATGCCCGCGAACCCGCCGAGGAACGGGGCCACGCAGGTGAAGCTGATGACCGTGAACGCCAGCGCGCCGAAGACCGTCCCGATCACGCCCCCCTTCGCCTGCTTCGCCTGGAGGCGCCGTTGCAGCGCGTTCGGCAGCCCGATGTCGTACATCCCGAACAGGCTGAGCGCGAGGACGAGGAACAGCAACCCGAGCAGGATGTTCGTGAGCGGTTGCGTGCTGAGCCACGCCATGAACTTCAGCAGCGCGAACGCCGAGATGCCGAGAACCGAGATGATGGTGAAGCAGTACACGCCGGCCAGTTTGAGGCGCTCGCGGAACGAGCCGTCCGCCTGTTTCAGGAAGATGCTGACCGTGATGGGGATCATCGGGAACACGCACGGCGTGACCAGCGAGATGAGCCCCCAGGCGGCGGCCGTTGCGACGAACGCCCACACCCCCACCTGCGGGTTGCCGCCGCCGCTCCCGCCGGCCTCGTCGGCGGGTGCGATGGCGGCCGCGAACCCCTTCATCTCCTCGGCGTAAGCGTCGGCCGACTTCGCCGCCTTGCGCGTGCTGCCTTTCTCCGGTGCCGACCGGCCCCCGTTGGTGGGTGCCTGTGCGGACCCGGTGCCCGGGGCCGGGGCGGCGGTGCCGGGCGCCTGAAGTTTCAGCAGCGCCGACGCCAGGTCGGGCAGAACAACCTTGTCCGAGGCGCCTGCTTCCACGCTGAACTCGGCCGGCGGCAGTCGCTTGCCGCTCGCGGGCACACAGTTGCTCTCGTCGCACACCTGGAGGTCGAGAGCGTCCAGCACGACCGCCTTCGCCCCGGGCTTGGCCTTCGGCGAGACGACCGCCTTGAACTCCCAGGTGATCGGCTGGTCGGTGTAGTCGTCCACCCCGGACGCGCCCTGCCGCGGCTTCTGCTTCCACTTCACCGGCGGGTCGGCGACGCCGCCGATGAAAATGAGGTCGCCCGGGGCGGGCAGGTCGAGCGTGTTGCGGGCCGCCTGACTTGTGTCGGCCGGGAACGCGGGGTACGTCCACGCACCGGGCTTGGGCGTGATGGTGACCCGCACCGCGACCGTTTCGCCCCACCGCACCTTCGCGGGCGACACCTCGACGCTGACACTGGCACGCTTCGCGAACTCTTTCGGCAGGTTGCCTTTGACCGCGGGCGCGGGGTCGTCCCCGAACTGCGCACCGGCGGGTGCGGCTACGAGCGCCAGAGCAAACAGTGCGGAGAGGATGGAACGTCGCATCGGTCAGCACCGCGACAGGGGAGACAAGAACAAAGCCCACGGAAAGCCGTGGGCTTTTTCTATCGACCAGGGGCCGACATGCCGGTCCGGCCCGGGTTACTCTGGCGCACCCGGCCCGCGGGAACCCCGTTACAGACGCCCGGAGCCAGAACCTTATTCGGGTTGTCGCCCCCGCGGGGCGCCCGAAACGCATCTGCCGCCCGGGGCTATTTGCCGCCGAGCGCCTTCGTCACATCTTCGGCGTAAGCCTTTTCGACAGGCAGCGCGGGGCCGCCCAGCACTTTCAGTGCGGCCTCGATAGACACGTTCTTCGCGGGGAAGCAGTTGTTCTTGTCGCACACGCTCAGGCTCAGCGTGAGCTTCGTGGTGGCGGCGCCCGCGGTAGCCTTCGGCGAGACGACCGCCTTGCGCGTGTAGACCACGGTGCCGGTGTTGTAGCGGAGCTCCTTGATGCCGACGTCCGGTTCCTCTTTCGTGAGGAAGTCTTTCGGGTCGGCGGGTTTGCCCACGAAGATGACGCTGTCCGCGCCCGGGAACTTGAGGACGTTCACCATGCTCTCGGCCTTCGGGTCGGGCTGGACCAGCGGGTAGGTGTGGTACCCGTCGTTGAGCTCGACGGTGACCGCGAACGTGACCGTCTGGCCCGGCTTCGCTTCCGCGGGCGTGAACTTCCCCTCGACCTTCTTGACGGCCTTCTCGTACCACTTCTGCGCGCCGGCCGAAACCGGCGCGAGCGCCAGCAGCGCGGCGACCGCCGTGGCGGTCGCGACTGTGTAAACGCGGGTCATGTGGGTCCTCTCTTCCGGGCGCTACTTCTTGGGTTCCTTCGGGCTCCCGTCCGTCGGCGGCGGGGGCGGTTCGACGCCCTTCAGTTGCAAGGTGCTGACCTTGCGCGTCGCCGCGTCCACCACGCGGATGCGGTGCGCGTTGGTGTCCGCGACGTACAGCTTGCCGGCCGCGTAGCTGATGCCCGCCGGCTCGCTGAACGTCGTCGGGCCGAACCACCCGAGGGCGTTGCCGCCCAGGAACGTCTTCAACTCGCCGGTTTTCAGGTCGAGTGTCTTCAGCTTGCTGTTGTAGGTGTCGGCCACGAACAGCTTGCCGTCCGCGTAGGTCACGCCCAGCGCGTGCTGGAGCCGGGCCTCGGTCTTGAGCTTGAGCGGGTCGTCCTCCACCTGCCCCGGGCCGTCCACGTCACCGAACACGAACAGCCCGCGGCCCACCAGCGTTTCGACCTTGCCCTCGGGGTCCAGGGGCACCTTGCGGATCGCGCTGATCTCGCTGTCCGCGACGTACAGGTGCTTGCCGTCGCTGGCGAGGCCGCTCGGTTGTGCGAACATCGCCCGCCGCAGCGCGCCGTCGCCGATGGTCTCGCGCCCGTTGCCGGCGTAGGGCCCGAGCTGCTTCTCCTTCAGGTTGAGCATCCAGATCTGGTGGTGCCCGGCCATCGCGATGTACAGCCTGTCGCCGTCCAGGGTCACGTCCCACGGGCTGTTCAGCCCCAGTTGCTTCGCGCCGACCGGCTGCGGCAGGCGGCGGCTGTCCACGTCGTGGTCCTGCGCGCCGGTGCCGGCGATGGTGGTCACCGTTTTCGCCGTTAGGTCGATCTCGCGGATGAGGTGGTTCTTGCGGTCGGCCACGTACACCGTGTCGCCGCGAACCGCCATGCCCTGCGGGTCGTCGAACTGGGCCTTGTCGAAGGCGCCGTCCGCCTTCCCCGGCGCGCCGGTGCCGATGACGTGGAGCTTGTTGCCGTCGAGGTCGGTGACGACGACGCGGTGGTGCGTGCTGTCGGCGATGAACAGCCGCTTGCCCTTCTCGTCGGCGACCACCTTGCCCGGGA
>JBJSXS010000321.1:0-5124 GCA_046086545.1 Gemmata sp. | reverse complement strand
TGGTTCTTGTACCCGTGCAGCAGTATGCCGAACTGCGTGCCCCAGTCGCCGAGGTGGTTGTCGCCGACGACCGTGTGGCCCAGGAGCCGCAGGATGCGGACCAGCGCGTCGCCGATGATCGTGCTGCGCAGGTGGCCGACGTGCAGCGGCTTCGCCACGTTCGGGCCGCTCAGGTCGACCACGAAGGTCCGCGGCCGCGCGGCCGGTTCGACGCCCAGTTTGGGATCGGTGGCGAGGGCCCGGACCGCGCGTGCCAGGAACGGGGAGGCCAGGCGCAGGTTGACGAACCCCGGGCCGGCGACGGTAGGCGGCTCGATCACGTCGGTCGCGGGCAGGGCGGTGAGCAGCGCCGCCGCGACCGCGGGCGGCTTTTGGCCCAGCGCCTTCGCCATCGCCATCGCCATGTTCGCCTGGTAGTCGCCGTGTTCGGCGTTCGCGGCCGGCTTGATGGCGTTCAGGTAGTCGGGCACCTTCGCCTTGTCGGGCGCCAGCGCCTCCAGCGCCGGCGCGAACAGTGTGCGCAGTTGCGTGAGCAAGTTCATGGCGAAGCTCGGAGCGTTCTGCAAAAGCGACTGTCGGCCGGCCCGCGCCCTTTGGAGGCGCGGGCCGGCCGACAGGCCCGTTATAGGGAGCCCGCAGGCTCCCGACCCACCAACGCTCATCGGCGGGCTTGCGGGGAGCTATTCTTCGTTCTCCCAGTCCACCTTCGGCGCGTCGGCCCACAGCTCCTCGAGCTTGTAGTAGTCCCGGGTGTCCGGGTCGAACACGTGAATCATGACGTCCCCGTAGTCCTGCACGACCCACTTGCTCGCCTCGTACCCCTCGATGCCGAGGCGGGTGTCGCCCTCGGCGCGCAGGGCGGCGTCCGTCTCCTCCGCCAGCGTGTGAATCTGGCGCCGGCTGTTGCCGGTGGCGAGGACGAAGTAGTCGAACAGGGGGGTGCAGGACCGCATGTCCAGCACCAGAATGTCCCGGCCCTTGTTGTCCGCGACGGTTTTCGCCGCGACACGCGCCCGGTGGAGGGCGGTGCTGAGGGGCTTGGACGACGGGGCCGGCACCGAGTTCACCGTGCTCACCGTGGCGGTGTTCAAGTGGCCTCCTTCAGGGCATGGGAGTTACCCCCGGAGGCTGGCGCCGCTGTCCAACAGGTGTCAGTTTCACCGTTGTCGTGGCCGTCCTCCGGAGGTCAGTCGCTGACCGTGCCATGCGGGCTGGTGCGCGGTGCGGGGCGCCCGCACCGACTACTGGTATCATCAGCCGGGTTGTGTCGTGCGTCAAGCAACATGGCCTCGATTCGCCCGAAACCGGACGCGAACGTGCGCCCCAGGCGGTCGGTCAGAACACCGACTTTCGCACCGGATTAAAAAGTCAGGCCACGCGAGGTTGGCGGGACGGACACCGGCCGGTACGGCCCGGTTCGTTACGCTCATTCACAATCTGGACGCGAATCCCTATCCTGACGCTAACTTTTCGCCCCACTCCTCGCGCCCTGTACCCCATCATGAGTCGTCGCGTTCTGGTCGCCCCGGCCCCGCTCCGCGAGATCGAGTTCACCTACGGCCCCATTCTGAAGGGGGCCGGGTACGCCATCGAGTACCCGCCGCGGGACAACTTCCAGACCGAACAGCAGATGAGCGTCGAGGAGCTGCTCGCGCAGTTGCCCGGGTGCGTGGCGTCGCTCGCGGGCAGCGAGCCCTACACCCGCGAGGTCATTGCGAAGGCCGCGGGTGCGGGCCTGAAGGTGATCGCGCGGGCCGGCGTCGGGTACGACGCGGTGGACCTCGAAGCCGCCACGGACCACGGGGTCGCGGTGTGCTTCGCCCCGGGCACCAACCAGGACGCGGTCGCCGAGCACGCGTTCATGCTGATGCTGGCGCTCACCCGCAAGTTGCGGGAGCAGGATACGGAAATTAGGTCCGGGCTGTGGCCCCGCCGGGCGGTCGGGAACCTCCGCGGCAAGACGCTCGGCATCGTCGGCCTCGGGCGCATCGGCAAGGCGGTCGCCAGGCGCGCGATCCCGTTCGACCTGAAGGTGATCTGCGCCGAGATCGAGCCGAACCACGACTTCATGAAGGCCCACAACGTCACGCTGGTCTCACAGGAGGAGCTGTTCAAGACGGCGGACATCATCACGCTGCACACCCCCAAGACGCCGCTCACCAAGAACCTCATCAACAAGAACACGCTCAGCCTGATGAAGCCGACCGCGTTCGTGATCAACACCTCCCGCGGCGGCGTCGTTCACGAAAAAGACCTGCACGACGCGCTCGTGAACAAGAAGATCGCCGGGGCCGCCCTCGACGTGTTCGAGGCCGAGCCCCCGGGCACCAACCCGCTGTTCTCGCTCGACAACATCCTGCTGACCGCGCACACCGCGGGCGTGGACCAGCAGTCGCGACAGGACATGGCGCGGCTGCCGGCCACGGCCATCGTGAAGCTGCTCGCGGGCGAGTGGCCCTCGGAGTGGGTGGTGAACCCGCAGGTGAAAGAGAAGTTCTTCGCGCGGGGGTGATTTTGCGCGGCGGACGGGCCTCGAGCCCGTGAGGGCCCCGAGGGTAACCCGCCCCCGTCCCGACATCTCTCGACGAACGAGACAGGTGCCTTCTCCAACTGTGCCACCGCCGCTCCAACAGTCTGTCTGCGTGTCGGGACCGAGTGATCGAACTTACTCGGTCCCGTTGAGGTTGGGAATGCCCGACGACGCAATCGAGATCACCGATCTGGTGGTGCGGTACCGCGGGAAGTCGGCCCTGAACGGGCTGAACCTGAGGGTGCCGCGCGGGTCCGTGTACGCCTTCCTGGGCGACAACGGGGCCGGCAAGACCACCACCATGAAGATCCTCACCGGGCAGGTGCCGCCGGAGACCGGGCGGGCTCGCATCCTGGGCCTCGACTGCTGGACCGCGGCCACCCAGCTGCGGTACCGGGTCGGGTACATGCCCGAGCGCCCGCGGTTCTACGACTGGATGAGCGTCCGCGACGTCGGGTGGTTCACCGCGTCCTTTCACAAGCCCGGGTTCCTCGACCGCTTCAAGCAGTGGGCCGACAAACTCGGCCTGGACCCCGCCAAGCGGCTCAAAGACCTCTCGAAGGGCGGGTACGCGCGGGTAGGCCTCGCGCTCGCGCTCGCGCCGGAGCCGGAGGTGCTGCTGCTGGACGAGCCCACGTCGGGCCTGGACCCGCTCACCCAGCGCGAGTTCCTCGCGGGCCTCGTGGACCTGGCCGCGAGCGGGCGCACGGTGTTCGTCACCTCGCACTCGATTGCCGAACTGGAGCGCGCCTGCACCCACGTCGGGCTGCTCCGCGACGGCGTGATGATCATGTCCTCGACGCTGGAAGAGGTGCGCAAGAAGGTCCGGCGCCTGAGCCTCCGGTTCGCCGACGCGCCCCCGGACCCGACCGGCCTCGGCGCGGTGCTGGAGTGCGTCGGCACCGGGCACTACTGGCAGGTGCTGGTGAGGGACCCGAACCCGGACGCGGTGGCCGCGCTCCGGCACCGCCCCGACGTGACCGACTTCGAGGACGTGCCCGTGTCGCTCGAAGAGGTCTACGCGGCGCTGATGGCGAGGGCCGCGCCGGCGCCCGACGGGGACGCGGTGCCGATGGTGCGGCGGGTGGGCGAATAGTCATCGGCAGCATTTGGCCGGCCAAACCGGGCCCCGCCTCGTTCCGCGCACGCTTGTCTGACCGACCACCGAGGGCCGACCTCTGACCACTCCCGAGCGATGCGAGGGCATGCCGTGATCCGCGCCGTGGTGTGGAAGGAGTTCCGCGAGCAGTGGGTGATCGCGCTCACGCTGGTCGTACTCGGCGGCGGGCTGCTGGTCGGGACCGCGGCGCTGGCCGAGCCGCCCACCGCGGGGGCCGCGGCCACCGATCTGATCCGCTCGCTCGGGCTGGGCCGGATGGCCACCCTCATGCTGGTGGTCACCGCCGGGACGGTGTGCGGCGGCGCGCTGTTCGCCGCCGAGCGCGAGGCCGGCACGCTCACGTTCCTGGAGGTGCTGCCGGCGGCCCGCGGGGACGTGTGGCGCGCGAAGGTAGTGGCCGGGGCGGCGCTGGCGCTGGTGCAGACCGGGGCGCTGCTGACGGTGGCCGCGGCCGTGGACTTGGCCGACCGGCCGTTCGCCGCGCGGCTGGCGGTGTACGCGGTGCTCGCGTTCGCGTGGGGCGCGCTGGGGTCCACGCTGGCGCGCACCACGCTCGGCTCGGTCGGGATCGCGATCCCGGCCGCGTCGGCGGCGTCGTTCGGGTTCCTGTTCCCCATCTGCCTGTTCTTCGCCCCGCCCGGGTCGAACTACCCGCGCCCGCTCGGGTGGCTGCTCTTCGAGGTGCTGATGCTGGCCGCCCCGCTGGCCGCGTCCCGGTGGCTGTTCACGGCCACGGACCGGGCGCGGGCGCGCGGGCACGGGCGCCCGGTGTCGGCGGTCCGCGCGCTGCTGTGGCTGGCGGCGCGGCAGGCGCGGCTCACCGGCCTGGTGCTGTCGGTGTTCGCGCTCGGCGCCGGGCTGGCGCTGCTGCTGCCCGGCATGCGGGCGCTGTACCTGTGGCCGGCGCTGGCGCTGGCGGCCGGCGTGCTCGCGGGCGTGACCGCGTTCGGCGACGAGCAGGTGCACCGGGTCGGCCCGTACTGGGCCGACGGGCGGCTCCCCGTCGGGCGCGCGTGGGCGGCGAAGGTCGGGCTGCACCTGCTGATGCTCGGGTGGCTGCTGGTTCTGGCGGCGGCCCCGTCGGTGCTGCGCGCGCAACTCGAGGGCGGGCACCCCGGGGCGGGGCGGACCACGTTCGCGGCGATCTTCCGCGACCGGCTGTTCGGCGAACTCGGGCCACAGTCGTGGAAGTTCCTGCTGGTGCCGGCGGCCTACGGGTTCGCGGCCGGGCAGCTGTGCGGGCTGCTGTTCCGCAAGCTGGTGGTGGCGTGCGGGGTTGCGGTAACGGTGGGCGGAACCCTGGCCGTGCTGTGGGGGCCTTCGCTGCTGGCCGGCGGCGTGCGGCACTGGCAGGTGTGGGTCCCGGCCCTGACCCTGCTGGGCACCGGGCGGCTGGTGCTGCGCGCCTGGGCGTGCGACCGGTTCACCGGTCGGGGTCCGCTGCTGCGCCTGGCCGGCGGCGCCGCGGCGGCCG
>JBJSXS010000320.1:0-4914 GCA_046086545.1 Gemmata sp. | reverse complement strand
GCCCGGCGACCGACGCGATGTTGACAATCCGCCCGCCGTCACGCAGGATCTCGGTGCCGTACTTGCAGCAGTGGAACACGCCGTCCAGGTTCGTCTGAATGACCGCGTGCCACTCGTCCAGCGTCATCTTCTTGAGCGTGCGGTCCTTGATGATGCCGGCGTTGTTCACCAGCACGTCGAGCCCGCCGCACTGCTCCTTCGCCTGTTTCATCAGGGCCTCGACCTGCGCCGCGTCTCGCACGTCGGCGCTGACAACGTGAACCGTCGGCTTGCCCTCCAGCGTGCGGAGCGCGGTCGCCAGCGCGTCGGCGTCGCGCTGGTTCGCGCCGCCCGGGTCCGGCCAGTAGTGGAGGACGCAGGTCGCGCCGGCCCGCGCGAACGCGGACAGCACGGCGGCGCCGATGCCGCGCGAGCTGCCGGTGACCAGAACCACCTTGCCGCGAAAGCTGTAAGAGATCATTGCGTAATGCGGTACGCGGGTTGCGGATTCATAAGACAGCGGCACCGGCCGCGGTCGCCACACGGTCGGATTCTATTCCGCGTTCCGCGTTCCGCGTTCCGCAATGGTCCGTCTCGCACATTTCAGCGACATTCACCTGACCACGCCGCGGCTCGGCTGGCGGGTGCGGGACACGTTCAGCAAGCGCACCTCCGGGTGGGTGAACTCGCGGCTCCTGGGCCGCGGCACGAGGTTCCGGCACGCGAACGACGTGGCCGCGGCACTGCGGCGCGAGTTCGGGACGCACCGGTTCGATCGGCTGGTGTTTTCGGGCGACGCCAGTGCGCTGGGCTACCCGTCCGAGATGCGAGAGGCGGCCGACCGCCTGGGTGTCGGCAGCCCGGGCCTGCCGCCGGGGCTCGCGGTGCCCGGGAACCACGACTGCTACGTGCGGCACTCGATCCGCGCGCGGTTCTTTGAAGACGCGTTCGGCCCCTGGCAGCACGGGCACCGTGCAACCGACGACGTGTACCCGTTCGCACAGAAGGTTGGGCACGTCTGGCTCATCGCGCTGAACTCCGCGAAGCCCACCTTTTTATTCTGGGACGCCGCCGGGCACATCGGCGCGGCACAGCTGGCGCGACTCCGCGCCCTGTGCGCGTCCCTCGACAGCGGCCCGCGAATCGTCGTGAGCCACTACCCGCTACTGATGGAGGGGCACCGGGTCGAACCGCGGTGGCACCGGCTACACGACTGGCGCGCCGCCCGCGACACCGCAGCCGAATGCGGCGTGTCGCTCTGGCTTCACGGCCACCGGCACCACTGGTACATTCTCGCGCCGGCCGCCGGCCTTCCGTTCCACACCGTCTGCGTCGGGAGTACGACGCAAACGAACCGCTGGGGCTACCACGACTACCAAATCGACGGGGCGCACCTGAAGGGCACGCGCCGCGTCTACAGCCAGGCGACGGGCACCTTCGCGGACGCGGACACGTTCGAGTTCGGACTCTGACCGGCCTGGCGCTTGCCCGGCTCCCGACACCCTCCTACAACGCCCCCACGCGGGCCTTCCGCTTCCTCGGGGGTACAAGAAATGGCAAAGCAGGTCGATTGGCTCTACGACCGTCGCGGGTGAATGACGTGCCGGAAGGCCCAGGGGTTCCTTGGGCGAACGTCCGTGGCTGTGGTCGAAATCGTGAACGCCGCGAAGGTCCGCTACGGCGAAGACCAGGCGCTCGCTCTTCTCAACGGCATCGAAACTCTCGTCGCGACGAAGGGTAAGAAGGTTGAGACCTTCGACCTGAAGCGCGCGCGCCCCGACGATGGGACTCTGCTGGCGCGTATGATGGGGCCGACCGGGAACCTCCGCGCGCCCACCTTGCGCGTCGGGACCACGCTCGTGGTCGGGTTCAACGAGGAGGTCTACGACCGCGCCCTCGGCGGCTGAATCGCAGGGCGCTCTGCGGCCCTAACAGTCCGTGCAACATGGTTATCGGCGACCGGCCGCGCTAATGAAAAACTGTGCGAACGTGATGGGCGTGCTGTGCGTGCTGGCGGCGCTCGGAGGTGGCTCGCCCGGCCGCGCCACGGCCGACGAGCCGGCGAACTACGAAAAGCACGCCGACATCGCCTACCGCGCCGACGCGGGCGCGGACGAAGAGCGGCACAAGCTCGACGTGTACGCGCCGAAGGGCAACCTGGTGAGGTGCAAGGACCGCGACCACATCACCATCATCGTGCTGTTCGTCAACCGCACCGACCTGCTCAACAAGTCGTTCCGAGAGTTCGTCGAGAAGCACAGCAAGTGAGCCCAGGCCGCGGCTGGCTGCGCGCGGTCACTTCAGATCCTTCGGCTCGATCTTCAGCAGCGTGAACGGGTAGATGATCGTGGCATAGAAGCTGCCGTCGCGCGCCTGGGTCAGCGCCATGTGGACGTGCAGCGGCGTGTAGGTGCCGTCGGGCAGCTTGTGGAACCCGTGGCTCCACGGCCTGGGCTTCCCGTCCTTGCCCGGGCCGAAGTCGAACCAGTCGGGGTTCTTCACGGCCAGCACGCCGCGGTCGCTCATCTGCTTCGTCGCCGGGTCGAACGTCACGAGGTGGTGCAGGTACCCCGTGCCGAACCCGGTGTCGTTATCGACGCGATAGGCGGCGTGCACCTTGTGATCCGTCCCGACGATCAGCGACCCGCGCGAGTCGAACCCCTTCCCCTGGATCATCCGGCCCAGGTCCGTGACGGGCACCTTCGGGCCGGCGGCGGCGAGGTCGAAGCGGAACAGCGTCGAGTCCGACATGCGGACGAGGTACGCGGCCCGCGCGTCTGCTGTGAGCGCCCAGCAGGCCGGCCCGAGCTTGTCGCCGGCCGCGCCGACCGGCCGGCCGCTCGAGGCGAGGTCCAGCTGTTCGACCTTGTTCGTTGAAGGGTCAAAGCGGGCGAGGCGGAAGTCCCTGGTGACGACGACCGCCCGCCCCTTGCTGTCCACCAGCGTCTGCGCGTAGGGGGTCAGGCGCAGGTCCGGGTCCGGCTCGCGGTACTTCTTCGTCTTCAGGTCGAGAACCATCCAGTGGTGATCCTCGCACGTCACCACGTACGCGAGCCCCGCTTTCTCATCGGCGGTGACGTCGTTGACGCCCTCCCCCTTGAACGGGACCCCGAGGTTCTCGGTCCTGTCGGACTCGGGGTCGTACACCATGACGTACCCGCCCGGGTACTCCGCGGTGTCGTCCTTGCCGCGCCGGTAGCCCTGCTTGCTGCCGACGTAGATCTTGCCGCTCGGCGCGACGTGGTTTCGGGTGTGAATCTTCGACTGCGCCGCGTAGGTCGGGCGCTCGGGCGTGGGCAGGCCGCACACCTTGTTCACGTCCACAGCGACCCGCTGCTTACCGGTCCTCGGGTCGAACTCGACGAGGTACGCGTTGAGCCCGTAGGCCGCGGTGCCGACGTAGATCTTGCCGTTCTTGCCCTCGCACAGGGAGAAATAGCCCGACTCGTCGGTGTGCGTGCCCGGGAGGATGTGGTGCGCGGTGCCCGGCGCGTAGGCGAACGGCGCCTTCGGCGCCGCGCCGGGCTGCGCCCAACAGGGCGCGGCCCCGAGCGCGAGTACAAGGAGGGAGAGAGCGGTTCGCATGGTGTGGGACCGGGGTGCGGCGGCCGCCTCCCGTAAGGGGCGGCAATGACCGGAGCAATCACTTGTCGATCAGCAGCATGTCGGCGACGTTGAGCGGCAAATTGATCTGAATCGCGCCCTTCACCTGGGCGAACTTCAGTTCGCCGCGCTCGACGCTTCGTACCTTCGTCACCTTGTCCAGCCCGCGGATCGTGACCGTCAGCGAACTGTTCTCCTGACCGGCCCAGTTGACGAGCGGGACCGCCAGGCGCGCCGGCGCGTCGCCCTTCGCGGGCGTGTCGATGCAGGTCGCCTCGACCAGCCCGTCGGTGCTCACCACCGGCTTGGCGTCGCGCGCGTTGGGCCCGAGGAAATCGTCCGTCAGGCGCGGCAGCAGGTGCAGCCGCATGCCGGTGGGCAGGAAGTGCGCGAAGCTGTCGGCGCTGGCCCCGCGGTCCACCGGGCGCACCGGCAGGCCGCTCTGCACGTAGGCTTGCCCGGGGAGGAACCCGAACAGGATCGCGCGCCCGGTGCCGTGCCGCTTCATCACCACCGCGGCCGACCCGTCCTTGAACTTGCCGATCACCTGGCCGTCGGTGGCGGTGAGCGACTGCTTCCAGGCGATGACCGGCACGTTGAACACGTGGTTCGGGGACGGGGCCGGGTCCGGGTCCTCCTTCTTCAGCCCGCCGATGTGCCAGTGGACCGTGTCCATCGGCTCGTACTGCGGCAGGTCGTGCTTGCTGAAGAACGGCGTGTTCTCTTTCAGCAAATACTTCGAGACGAGCTTGGGGTCGGTGGTGATGGCGCTGCCCGTGGCCCCGTAGAACTTCGCGGCCGCCGGGTTCTCCTTCTGGAACTCGTTGAAGTACCCGCCGCCGGCCATCGACACCACGGTGCCGCCGCTCTCGCACCACTTCTGGAGCGATTCGACGCACCTCGACTGGAGGTACTGCTGCGTGACGTAAATGAGCTTGTAGTCCCTCGCACGCCCTTCGATCACGTCGTCTTCCGAGAGGAAATCGACCGGGGTCTGGGAGTGGCGGAGCGCGTAATACAGCGCCTTGCGCTCGTTGTTGTGCAGCGCGAGCGAGAAGTTGTTCACGCCGGTGACGATCTCGTCCGTGCTCGACAGCAGGAGCGCGACCTTCGCGGGGCGCACCTTGCCGTCGACGACGTAGTCCTCGAAGACGCCGGCCTCGCGCGTGCAGGTGTAGATCGCCTGCCACATCTTGAGGTCGTTGGTGTCGACGTAGTTCTCGGTGCCGCCGACCGCCGACGGGGTGGCGCAGAAGTAGTTGATCATCTTCGCACCGTGGGCGATGCTCGCGTAGTAACTCATGCGGAACTCGTTGGGCAGTTGCCCGGGCG
>JBJSXS010000319.1:0-2414 GCA_046086545.1 Gemmata sp. | reverse complement strand
CGAGGACAAGCCGCTGGACCGGGCCGAACTGGACAAGCGGGTGGTCGGGATCGTCTACGAGTCGGCCGTCCGCGGCACCGACATTTTCAACAAGGGCGCGCACGCCGAGTGCGCTCGGCTGTACGAGGGCACGCTGCTGGCCGTGGTGCCGCTGCTGGATCACCGGGCCAAGTTGCAGGACGACACCAAGAAGCGGCTGGGCCGCGCCGCCCAGATGGCCAAGGCGGCGGACGCCGCGTTCGAACTGCGCACCGCCCTGGACGAGATCCAGAACACGATCGCACCGCCGAAAGAGATCAAGAAGGACCCGAAGGACACGAAGAAGTCGCTGTGGGACCGGATCGGGGGCGAGAAGGCGGTGACAAAGGTGGTCAACGAGTTCGTGCTGGCCGCGGCCGAAGACCCGAAGGTGAACTTCTTCCGCGACGGTAAGATCAAGGTGGACGCGAAGGGCATCGAGCACTTCAAGAAGATGCTGGTGGAACTCGTGAGCGAGGTGTCCGGCGGCCCGCTGAAGTACAGCGGCAAGAGCATGAAAGACTCGCACAAGGGCATGAACATCACCGACGCGGAGTTCGACGCGCTCGCCGGGCACCTGATCGCGGTGCTGAAGAAGAACGGCGTCGCACAGGCCGACATCGACGACCTGGTGAAGATCGTCACGAGTACCCGCGGCGACATCGTTGAGAAAGCCAAGAACTAAAACCGCAACGTGCCGAGTACCCGAACGGGGGCCGACTGGCCCCCGTTTTTCGTTGCACCGCACCCTACTCGAAACCCACATCGACCCTTCACCAAACTCGCGCGCAATCTTAACCAACTCACACATCTGTTCTTCAAGTGAGCCCTCTAAGTTACGTCAGTCCTGTTTTTTCAGATGGTGGTTCCTTTCCCAACGAGGGGGGCTCGTTCATGGTGCGTTCCGCAGACCGTCGGTCGGCTTTCACGCTGATCGAGTTGCTGGTGGTGATCGCGATCATCGCCATTCTTATTGGCCTGCTGCTGCCGGCTGTCCAAAAGGTGCGGGAGGCCGCGGCCCGCATGACGTGCCAGAACAACCTCAAGCAGATGGGGCTCGGGATTCACGCTTACGAAAGTGCTAACGCAAAGCTGCCGTCGGTTGGGCAGTGCGAATCGGGGAACAGCACGACGTACACGGTGCACGGGTGGTCTGTGTTGATTCTGCCCTACATCGAGCAGAACAACGTGTTCACCATGTTCAACACCACTTACAACCACTTCGCCGATTCCGGCTACCGAAACTCGACCCTGCACCCGGCTTCGCTCGGTCGGGCGTATGACGACCCTGCGCACCCGAGCGGATTCGCCGCAGCCCAGACCAAGATCAAGACCTACGTGTGCCCGAGCACCCCAATCCCCAACGAATCGCGAGATCCGGTTAATCAGCTCGGCGGGATCGACTACATGGCGGCCTCGTTGAGCGACATCGTAACCAACGTGAACGACGACCCGGCCAACAACGCCGGGCTGGGCACCCGTGGCGGCGTCGGCGACCGCGTCGCCGGAGCGATGAACTGCGAGGGGCGTACGATCCTCAGTATCAGAGACGGTTCCTCGAACACGTTCCTCCTTCTCGAAGACGCGGGCCGGGCCCACCCACAGGTGGGAACCTTTGGCGCAACGAGCTCTCGTATGTCCGCCATGAACAGCCCCGCCTACCCGCTAACGCAACCGACCAGCGGCGCCCGGCGCGTGTTCGCGTGGGCCGACCCAGACGCCGCCACGAACGGCGTGTCCGGCCCCAGTTTGCAAACCGGTGGGGCCGGGCAGGCCCGGATCAACAACAACGCCACCCCGGTGGGCGGCGGGACCCAATGCCCCTGGAGTACAAACAACTGCGGCCCGAACGACGAGCCGTTCTCCTTTCACAGCGGCGGCATCAACGCCGTGATGGCCGACGGGAGCGTCCGGTTTATCCGCGACTCGATCAGTTACAGCACGCTCAAGTTCACGGTCGGCGCCGACGACGGGCAGATCGTTTCCCTGGACTGAACGCGGCAGCCCAGTTTGCACGGGCCGGCGCACCAGCCGGTCCGTTCGCGCATCCCTACACACCAGCGGAGATCGACATGCCCGTTCGCCTCATGACCACACTCGGCCTCTTGGCCCTGCTGCTCAGCGGGTGCTCCTCTACCCCGCCGAACAAAGTCGAACCGGTGACCGTCACAATAACAGTCAAGCTCCCGAACGGACAACCGGGGCCGGAACTCACTCTGCTGCTGCTGCCCACGAGCGAGAACCAAGTGCAGGGAGGCGGGAGAACCGACGCCGCTGGTAAGGTTCAGAGCCGACTGACTCCGGGCAAGTACACCATCGCGTTCGATGCACCCCCGGCCTCGGTGCCGGACAAATACCACAGCAACGACTCCGCGAACGCTGTCCAAGTTACCGAA
>JBJSXS010000318.1:0-7109 GCA_046086545.1 Gemmata sp. | reverse complement strand
GCACGCACGAGATCTCCCCCTCGGTGCCGTTCCTGCCGGAGTTGCTGCCGCCCAACGGGACGCGGCGCGAGCGCCTGGCGGCGTGGCTCACCGACCGCGACAACACGTACTTCGCGCGCGCGACGGTGAACCGCGTGTGGGCGATGATGACCGGGCGCCCGCTGCTGAAGCGCATCGAGGCGCAGACGCTCGACGAAATGAGCGACGCTAAGAGCCCGCCCGCGCTGCGCGTCCTCGCGGACGACTTCGCGGCGCACGACCACGACCTGCGCCGGCTCATCATGCTCATCGCCTCAACGGAAGTTTTCCGGCTCGACAGCGCCGCCGACTTCAACGTCACCGGGGCCCACGAGGACGCGTGGGCCGTGTTCCCGCTTACGCGGCTGCGCCCGGAGCAGGTGATCGGCAGCGTGATTCAGGCCGCGAGCGTGAAGACCATTGACCAGCAATCGCACATTTTCGTGCGGCTCGCGCGGCACTTCAACGAGAAGGATTTCGTGAAGCGCTACGGGGATGTTGACGACGACGAATTCAACCGCTCACACGGCACGATCCCGCAGCGCCTGTTGATGATGAACGGCGACCTCGTGGACGGCAAAGCGAAGGACGAACTGCTCGGCGCCTCCACGCAGATCGCAATGTTCGCGCCGAACGACGCCGCGGCGGTCGAAACCGCGTACCTGACGGTGCTGACCCGACGCCCGACCCCGAAGGAAACCGCGCACTTCGTGGCGCGCCTGGCGGGCACCACCGGCGAAGAGCGCAGGCGACGGCTCGCGGACCTGTATTGGGTGCTGTTCAACGCTACCGAGCAAAGCTGGAATCACTGACGCACACTACGCAAGTAGTTACAGTGGGTGTCGTGGCCTTTAGAGGTCAGTGGCGGCGGGTCCACCGGGTTCACCTTTTGGCTCGCACGTTGTCGTTGCCGCCCGACGTGCCGTGGCGGAGGCGTCGGGCCTGCTGCTCGGCCTAAAACTTATTGTGCATGAGCGATTTGTGGCCGGGGTGCGCGGCTTCGAGCACGCCCCTCACCCGATGCTCACACCGGGCCTTATCGGTCGGGCCGTGCCGAGATTCAGTTGGCACACAACCCACGCATGGCAAGCGTCGCGCGAGCGCAACAGCGTTCCAATCCTGTCGATGTGGTAGTTTGCCCGCAACGGCACCCGACCAGGCTAGAACGCGCTGGGCGGTAAAGTCGGTTAGCGTGCGGCGCCGTCGGAGATGAGCAGGAGCATGTCGGGGTCGGCGCGGTCGGTGGGGTGGCCGTCGAGAACCAACCCGGTCGCGGGCACGCGCACGCCCTCCCCGGGGCCGAGTCGCAGGCGCACAGGCGGGTAGTTGGGGAACGCGCGCAGGAACTGGCCGACCGCTTCCCCGATGGTTGCGGGGGCCGGGCTCGCGGCCCCCGCCATCGCGGCGAGCGGCACGTTAAGCACCACGACCGAGGTGTCCTCGTCGCCAAGGTTCACGACGCCCCACAACTTCGGCGCCGCGCTCGCGTCCGCGAGCGGCGCCCACGCCGCGACCGTCGGCCCCAGGCCGGTCGGCGCACCGGTGTCGGGGTCGCGCCGGATCGACCGCTCGCCCGCGGCGGTCACCACCGCTTCCATCGGCGCCCCGGCCGGCGGGTTCATTCGCTTGAAGGTCAGCAGTTCGGCCACGCGCGCCGCGAACGCTTCGAACCCGCGCAGCGGCCCGCCCGACCCGGCGGACGCTTCGAGCAGGTCCCACCACGCGGCCCGCAAGTGTTGGGGCAGTTGGAACAGGGTGATTGCGCTCGGATCGTTCTCGCCCGCGCGAGCGCCCGGCGGGGCATTTAGCAGCCGCAGCGCGGGCGCATCCGCGGCGACCAGCAACTCGAGTTCCGAAGCCGTCGGCTCGGCCCACGGCCCGCGCGGGAAGAAGCACCCGCCCGCGTCTTCGGTGCCGGCCCCCACACGCAGGCGCGCGGCCCAGTTCGCTTCGAGGTGGAACCGCGCGGCGACGGCGAAGCGGTAGCCCTGCTGTAAGGTCATGGGGCGGTTCGCTCCGGCACCTCGGGCGCGGGCGGCGGGAACCGCTCGAGCCGGTCCGCGGTCACGTCCAGACAGGCCTTCACGTGCGTGCGGCAGAACAGCGTTTCGGTCGACACGAAAGTCCCGTTCTCGAAGTGCTTGTTCCCCGGCGGGCCGCCCCCGCAGAACGGGAAGTACCGGCACGACTCCTGACACAGGCGCACGCCCGCCGCGACGTCCGCGTCCATCTGCTCGAACCGCGGCAGCGCGAGTACCGACTCCAGCGAATGGGTCGCCACGTTCCCGAGCGCGAACCCGCCGTACCGCGAGCTGTTCAGCCCGAGCAGTTCCGGCGAAAAGGTGCTGAAGTTCCCCTCGCAGTCCACGTTGACGATCCCGAACGGCCGGTTCTCCTGCGTGCGCCGCGGCGGTCCGGACCGGCGCGCGTGCAGGAGCGCCGCGGCCGACTGATCGAACTCGCGCACCTCCATTTGCGGATCGGCGGCCAGCGCCAGGTCGAGGAACCGCGTCAGGAAGCGGCGGAACCGCGGCACGGTTCCCTCCTGTTGCAGCGACGAGGTGGTGTTCGGCCCCTCGACCTCCTCCGGGTTGAACCCGACGGACCGGATGCCGTGTTCGCGGTAGAAGTCGAACAGTTCGTCCGGGTAGTCGAGCGAGTCGGCCGTCAGAACGGTGATGACCTTGAACGGGATCGCGCGGGCGTTCAGCAGGTGAATGCCGCGCAGCACGCGGTCGAGTGTGCCGCGCCCCTGCCGGGTGCGCCGGTTCCGGTCGTGGAGGAACGCGGGGCCGTCCACGCTCACGCCGACGTCGATTTGGTGCCGCCGGAAGAACTCGCACCACTGTTCGCTGATGAGCGTCGCGTTGGTCTGGAACGACTGCCGCAGGTCCCAGTTCGCGCCGTGGCGCCGAAGCAGTTCGGCCGCGCCCTCGTACCACTCGACCGGCACGACGAGCGGTTCGCCCGCGTGCCACAGCAGCGCGAACGGCTCGCGCACCAGCCCGCTCTCGGCGACCCACCGGAGCGCGCGGTCGAGGGTCGCGAGCGCCATCTGCCTCCTGTCGGTGCGGTCGGGCAGGTAGCAGTAGGAGCAGTCGAGGTTACAGAACGGCGTGGGCTGCACGACGAGCAGTTCGAGCGGCCCGACGTCGGGCCGGGCCGGTGCGCGCGCGGTCGCGGACATGGGAGTAACTTTCGGGCGAACCGGTCACCAGTTGCGGAACGCACCGTTGCGGAACCCGCCGCTGACGCCGTTGGTGAACCCGCCGTTGCGGAACCCGCCGCCGTTCAGGAACCCGCCGTTGCGGAACGCCGCGTTGCCGAACCCGCCGTTCCGGAACGAGCCGTTGAGGAACGCGTTCACCGGCACCTCGTCCTCGGCCGCGCCGGCGGCGGTGGCGATCTGCTCCGCACGCTCCTGAATGTCGCGGGGCGGGGCCGGTTGCGCGGCGGCCGACTGTTGCGAATTCGTGGTGGAGGCGATCACGACCGTTCCCGCGACCCCCGCCAGCGCGCCCAGAACGCCCTTCAAAAATCGCCGCCGGTCGGAGTTCGCCATGGTAGCCGCCCGTTGGGGTCAGATCGAAGTCGGAAACCGATTTGCTCGAATCGTACTCGCGAGCCGCACCGCTGGTCAACAACGTCGGTCGCAAGAATCCACGAAAAAGAGCAAGTAAAAACTGAGCCGACCAATTTGGTTGTTGCTTTTCCGTCGCGCGAACATCACTCTCGTTCGTCACCCGGTCGCTCACGCTCGGTCCAATCATCGGAGGCTCCGACAATGGCGCTGTTGCTCCGCTCGTCTCTGGCCGTCGCCGCGCTTCTCGCCACCTCCGCCGCGGCGTTCACCCAGGAAACGGTCGACAACCCGTACTACAGGTACTGGTCAAAGTCGAAGGTCGGCTCCACGGTGACCCTGAAGGAGACCACCAAGTCGACCGTCAACGCCGCGGGCGAGAAGGGCGAAGACGTCAAGCAGATCACGCACAAGCTGATCGAGTTGACCGCGGACAAGGCCGTCGTCGAAACCGTCGTGACCGAGGGCGAGGTGTTCGGGTTCGTGGAGTCCGCGCCGACCAAGCACATCTACCCGGCGAAGATGAGCAAGGAACTCCTCCAGGATCTTCTCAAGGAGACCGGGGCGAAGGGCGCGGAGACGACCATCAAGGTCGGGGACAAGGACGTGAAGGTGATGCACCTGACGGGGACGATCAAAGGTAAGGACGACGAGGTCGCGTTCAGCATCTGGCTGACGGAAGAGGTGCCCGGCGGCATCGCCAAGCGGGTCCGGACGAGCAAAGTAAAGGGCGAGGTTGTCGCCGAAACCACGCTCGAAGTGCTGAAGTTCTCGAAGAACTGAGGGCGCGGGCCGCGCACCGAGCGCCCACATCACGGAAGCAGGCGCCCCCGCGCAACCAAGCGCACACGGCACTGGTGCGCCACGGAATGTGCGGCCGTCAGCACCCCGAGGGCGCGGCCGGGAGCGTCATCAGGTAGTCGGCGTAAACCGAGTTGTAGAGCGCGCCGGCCCGCTTGGTGCGCAGGCGCTCTACCGCCTCCGGACCGGTCATCCCGAGGTGCGTGAAGGTCACGCCGGCCATCAGCGGCGAGCGGTTGAACCCCATGCTGCAGTGGATCAGTACCGCGCGCCGGTTGCGGACCATGTCCGCGGCCAACCGGCCCAGCGCGTGCAGTTTGACGAGGTCCGGCAGTTCGGCGTCGTCGAACGGAAAGTAGACATAGACCAGGCTGTTCGGCACGGTCGGCACGCCGCGGTCGATGTCGCCTTCCAGGTCGATCACCAGTTTGATTTTCCGCTCTGCCAGCGGCTTCCAGTCGAGGATCTCGGGCGACACGAACAGCAGCCCGTCGTCGTCCACCTGAAACAGCTCCATCAACTGCTGCTCGGTCACATGGCGTTGTTCCACGGGCGCCCCTTCGTTCGGCGGAAGTGAATGTCCGCCTACCCATTTTAGCAGCGGGGCGGGGGCACGCCAGCAGACGGACGCCCCCGGCGGTAAGCGCCCGGCACCAGAATTTCGATGATTCCGCGTGTTCCGCAAAACTCGGAGCCGGGCCGCGGGGTATCTTGTGTGAGCCGCCACACCACCCCCGCGCCCGCCATGCACCTGCACCGCCGGCACTTCCTCGCATCGTTCCCGTGGCTCACACCGCTCGGGGTCGCGCTCGCGCGGGCCTCGGAGAAGGAGCGGACGCCGGCGAAGTCGCTGATCGTGCTGTGGCTCGCGGGCGGGCCGAGCCAGCTCGAGACGTTCGACCCGAAGCCCGGCACCAACATCGCCGCGGGCACCAAAGCCATCGACACCCGCGCGAGGGGCGTTCAACTCGCCGCGGGCCTGGAGCGCCTCGCGGAGCAGATGCACCACGTCGCGCTCGTGCGCTCGCTCTGGAGCAAGGAGGGCGACCACGAGCGCGGCGTTTTCAAGCTCAAGACCGGGTACAGCCCGGACCCGACCGTCACTCACCCGTCCCTCGGCGCCGTCGTGTGCCACGACACCGAAGACCCCGGCGTGGACATCCCCAGGCACGTCTCCATCACGCCGGACCAGTGGCCGGCGCGGGGCGGGGTCCTGGGTGCGCGGTACGACGCGTTCAAGGTGTTCGACCCGAAGGACAAGGTGCCAGACGTGACCCCGCACGTCTCCAGAGAGCGCTTCGAGCAGCGCCTCGAAGACCTGAAGGTGGTCGAAGAGGCGTTCGCCAGAGGTCGCGGGCCGCGCGCCGACGCGACCGGGCACAAGGACACGATGGAACGCGCCAAGCGCATGATGAGTTCGGAGCAGCTGAAGGCGTTCGACGTGTCGCTCGAACCGGCCGCGACGCGAAAGGAGTACGGGGACACGCCGTTCGGGCGCGGGTGCCTCGCGGCCCGGCGGCTCACCGAGGTCGGCGTGCGGTGCGTCGAGGTCACCCTCGGCGGGTGGGACAGCCACGCCAACAACCACGAGCTCACCACGCGCCTCAAGGGGACGCTGGACCCCGCGCTCGCGGCGCTCGTGCGCGACCTGGCCGCGCGCGACGCGCTCAAGGACACGGTGGTGCTGTGCGTGGGCGAGTTCGGCCGCACCCCACAACTGAACGCGCTCGGCGGGCGCGACCACTGGCCGCACAACTTCAGCGCGGCGATCGCCGGCGGCGGAATCAGGGGCGGCGCGGTGGTGGGCGAGTCCGACCCCGCGGGCGGCAAGGAGTTGAAGGACAAGCAACCGGCCGAGAACCTGCACGCCACCATCCTCAAGGCACTCGGCATCGACCACGAGAGGATGCTCCGCAGCCCCATCGGACGCACCTTCGCGCGCAGCGAGGGGAGGCCCGTTGACGCGCTCTTGCGGTAGGGGCTCGGCCCCTTCGGCGCCAGCTGCTGAACGCGCCCTGTTCGCTCTGTTCCCTTCGCACACAGGGTGGGCTATATTCACTCCAGCCCCGCCCTGCTCTCCCCCCGCCGACGCAAACGATGATGCGCACCTTCTTCGCACTCAGCGCGCTTGTGGCGTTCGCAGCGCACACCTCCGCGCAGGACAAAGTGGACTTCGCGCGCGACGTGCTGCCGATCCTCTCGAACCACTGCTTCCAGTGCCACGGGCCCGGCGAGAAGTCGAGGCAGGGTGACTTGCGGCTCGACACGCGGCAAGACGCACTGCGTAAGAGCGGCGCCGTCATCGTGCCCGGGAAGAGCGCCGAGAGCGAGGTCATGCGCCGCATCCTGTCGGCCGACCCGAAAGAGCAAATGCCCCCGAAGAAGGCGAACAAGCCGCTCAAGCCGGAGCAGGTGGCGACCCTCAAGAAGTGGATCGACGCCGGCGCGCCGTGGGGCACGCACTGGAGTTTCGCCGCGCCCACCCGCCCCGCCACTCCGACCACGAAGCACCCCGCGCGAAGTCCGATCGACAGCTTCGTTCTCGCGCGCCTCGAGAAAGAGGGCATCGCGCCCGGCACAGAGGCCGACAAGGAGCGACTCATACGGCGGGTCGCGCTCGACCTCACCGGCCTTCCGCCGACGCCCGAGGAGGTGGACGCGTTCGTGAAGGACGCGGCCCCGAACGCGTACGAGAAGGTGGTGGACCGGT
>JBJSXS010000317.1:0-4864 GCA_046086545.1 Gemmata sp. | reverse complement strand
GCGGCCGCGTACAGCCTGCTGACCGACCGCCCGGCGCACCCGGTCCGGGTGACCGCGCCGGAGATCATGGCAAGGTACGCGCCGGGCACGAAGGCCACGGACGACACCCGCTGCCTCGCCTGCCACACCAACCCCGCGCTCGCGCACGCGGAACTGGTGCCCGACCCCACAGCCCGCGCGCTCCGCGAGCAGGGCGTGGGGTGCGAGGCGTGCCACGGCAACGCGGGCCGCTGGCTCCAGCCGCACACGGCACTGAAGACCGCCGACCGGAAGCGGGTGTTCGAGGAGACCGGTCTGGTGCCGCTGTCCGACATCGGCGACCGGGCGCTCGCGTGCGCCGGGTGCCACGTCGGCGCCCCGGCCGGTAACGGGCTGCCGGTGCGCGACATGAACCACGACATGATCGCGGCCGGGCACCCGCGGCTCAACTTCGACTTCGCCGAGTACCAGCGCCGGCTCCCGCAGCACTGGGAGGAGAAGGACCGGTCGAGGGCGAAGCCCAACGGCGTCGAGCGGAACGAGGCGAAGGCGTGGTACGTCGGCCGGGTGGCGCACGCCGAGGCCGCGTGCAGGCTGCTCGAGGACCGGGCCAGGCGGGCGGACGCGAACGCGCCCCGCACCCCCTGGCCCGAGTTCGCCGAGTTCAACTGCGCGTCGTGCCACCACAGCCTGCGGGTGCCCAACGACCCGAAGCGCGGCGACTGGCGTACCAGCGACGCGTACCTCGGCGGGCGCCCCATCGGGGTGCCGCCGTGGCAGATGATCTGGCCGCTGACTTCAGCCGCGGGCCTGGAGGCGCCCGCGCGCGACGCGGCCCCGCTGGCGGCAGTGGTGAAGGCGCTGGAGGTGCCGAAGCCCGCGAAGAACGCCGGCGCCATCCCCGCCGCGGGCGAGGGCGCGAAGCGGATGGGCGACCTGCGGCGGGCGCTGGTCGCCGCGTCGGACGCCGAGGTCGAGAAGCAGGCGCGGGCGCTCTTCCCGACCGGCGCGCCGCTGGTGCCCGAGTGGGACAGCGCGTCGCAGTTGTTCTTCGGCCTTGCGGCGCTGGAGCACGCCCGCGGCAAGCCGGACGCGCCGACGGTGGCCAGGTACCAGGCGGCAGTTCAGGCGTTTCGCGCCCAGGACTGGGCCACTGTGGAGACCGCGTTTGGCGCGCTCCGCTCAAAGTAACCGCCGCTGCGATTCGGTCGCGGAGTGACCGGGGCCGCGGCGGCGCCGAGGATCCCCCCCGCACGGACGCGACGACCCGAACCGCGAGTCTGACGTGCGCGCCGTTCCACTGATCGCGACGGCCCTGGTTGTCGGTGCCGTCGTCGTTGCCGTTCCCGCGGCCCGCTCGAACCAACCGCCGGGCCGGCTTCCGGCTCTTGCCGCGCCCGCTCCGGCGGTCCCGGACGCCCCCTACGGTGTGGGCAGGGCCAACTTCGCGCACCGCGCGAGCACGTCCTGTGCGGCCGCTTCGTGCCACGGCGGGGGCGATGTGGGCAAGGTCGGCAGCGAGCACTCCACCTGGGTGCGGGAGGCCGTTCCGTCCGCGACCAGCGACCCCCACGCCCGCTCGTACAGCGTGCTGTTCAACCCGGTGTCCGTGCGGATGGGCAAGCTCCTCGGGTACGACGGCAAGAAGGAGCCGCTGCCGCACCAGAACAAGAAGTGCCTGGCGTGTCACGCCATCGACAGCCCGTCGGAGCCCGAGACGCGCGACCAGATCCTCTCCGAGGGGGTGGGGTGCGGCGGGTGCCACGGCCCGGCCGACAAGTGGATCGCCGAGCACACGCTCCCGTCGTGGAAGGCCCGCAGCAACCAGGAGAAGTGGGCGCTGTTCGGGTTCGTGCCGACCAAGAACGTCGTCGCCCGCGCGCT
Source organism: Gemmata sp. (assembly GCA_046086545.1). Classification (GTDB taxonomy): domain Bacteria; phylum Planctomycetota; class Planctomycetia; order Gemmatales; family Gemmataceae; genus Gemmata. The sequence continues at coordinate 3,001 of JBJSXS010000317.1, read as the reverse complement.
CAACTGCGCGAGCTGCCACGTCGGCGACGGCGACCGCGACATGAACCACGACATGATCGCCGCCGGGCACCCGCGGCTCGCGTTCGAGCCGGCCCGGTTCCACCACCAGCCCGACTACCGCACGCACTGGACCGAAAAGGGGAACCCGCGCGACTTCGAGGTGCGGCTGTGGGTCGTTGGGCAGGCGGCCACGCTCCGCGCGGCGGCCAACCTGCTGGCCGAGCGTGCCGCGAAGGCCCAGAAGAACGAGCCGAGCCACCCGTGGCCCGAGTTCAGCGGGTACAGCTGCTACGCCTGCCACCAGGGGATCGGTGACCCGGAACTGAAGGGCCAACTGAGCGACACCAGCCGCCCGGTGGGCGTGCCGGGCTGGGAGGTGTGGTCCAACGCGGCGGCCCGGGTGGCGGTGGAGTCTTGCGGGCTGGCGTTCCCCGGTATAAGCTCGCCCAAGTTGACGGAGGTCGCGAAACTTCGCACGCTGATGGAGTCCCGACGCGCGCCGGCCGCCGGCGACGTGATCGCGCAAGCGAGAGCCGCCGTCGCGGAACTGGACACGTTCTTGGCCGAACTGCAAGCGGCCGAGGACCGCGGGGCCGGCGCGGTGAGCGCCGACGCGCCGCGGGCCATCGCCAACCGGCTCGCGGCCAACGCGCTGTCGGCCGACGGCAAGCGGCTGGCCGATCACGACTGGGACGCGTTGGCGGCCAGCTACCTGGGCGCCGCGGCGATGTACCACGCGGCCGGCGGCCGGGCCGATGCCACCTGGGAGGCTCCGCTCCGGGGCGTCGGCGCAACCCTGCGGTTCCCGACCGCGAAGGACGCCGCGTTCAACAGCCCGGCCGGCTTCGACCGGAAGAAACTCGACGAGATCCGCAACAGCTTTGACGTCCTGCGCACCAAGACGGGCACACCGGAGGGGAAGTGATGACGACGGGATTCGCGGGTCCGCAGCGGGCGGCGCTCCTGGCGGTAGCGTTCGTCGCCCTTGTGCTGGGACTGGTGGGCGGCCCCGGCCCGGCCCGCTCGGCCGCGGCGCAGAAGGACGACAAGAAAGAGTACCCGCGCCCGACTGACCAGCAGAAGAAGGACCACACGCTGCTCGGCGCCTCGTCGTGCCAGACGTGCCACAACAACCCGAACCCGCAGGGCGAGGCTGAGTACAAGCAGACCCTCGGGTTCGAGTTCATCCGGCTGTGGGAGAACCGGGTGTGGAGCGCACACGACCTGCACTCGATGGCCACTCGCAACCTGATCACGAAGGACACCCCCGGCGTCAACGACGACGACAGGAAGAAGTACCTGAACGCGACCGCTCAGCGGATGGAGGAGAAGCTGCGTAAGTACCGCGGGAAGGATTACCATGTCGGCACCGACAAGGACTGCCTGGCGTGCCACGCGAGCGTGATCCAGCCGATCAGCTTGGCCCCGCCGAGCACCTGGAAGACGGACTCGTTCGCTCCGATCGAGGAGGGCGTCGGGTGCGAGATGTGCCACGGGCACGGATCCATGTACTCCGAGCGCCACAAGGCGAACCGGTTCAGCAAGGAGAACCCGGGCGCGACGAAGGTGGTGGACTGGCGCAACTACCCGGCCGAGGTCAAGAAGGACTGGGGCTTGGTGAACCTACGGGACGCGACCACCGCGACCCAGGCTTGCGCGTCGTGCCACATCGGTAACAAGGCCGACGGGCGATTCGTGACGCACGACATGTTCGCCGCCGGGCACCCGCCGCTCCCGCCCCTAGACCTGATGGCATACGCTCGTGAGCAACCGCGGCACTGGGGCTTCGCGCACGAGATGCCGTACATCACCAAAATGGCCAAGGATCCGATAAACGCGGACCGGGCGTACGCGCTGTACCACTACCGCGAGGGCGAGTCGTTCGTCGCCCGCCGGTTCGCCGAGTCCGCCCTTGCCGCACTCGGCGCCACCGCCAACCTCGGGGCGCAACTGGCTGACGACGCGAAGGCCAAGAACGACGGCCTCGACTTCGCCGCGTTCGACTGCTACTCGTGCCACCACAACCTGAAGTACCCGAGCGAGCGGCAGGACCGCGGGTACGTCGGCCGCCCCGGGCGCCCGCTGTACCGCCCGGCCGCGTTCGCGCTGGCGCGGCTCGTCGTCGATCACGCCGGCGGTATGGACAAGGGCGACGCGCTGAAGGGGGCCGCGGCCGAACTCGACGCCGCCGAACTCGAACTCGCCGACGCGTTCACCTTCAAGACCTACGGCGACGCCGATAAGGTGAAGGCCGCGACCGCCAAGATCGCCAAGTGGAGCGACGACACGCGCAAGAAGCTCGAGGTGGTGCGGTACACCGGGGCCGAGGTGAAGAAACTGTTCGACAAGTTGATCGCTGTCGCGGCCGACGACAAGAAGCCGGTCGGCGACCCCGAGGTCGCGCAACTGTACGTGTGGGCGGTCGAGACGCTCTACATCGACCTCCAGCCGAAGGACAAGACCGAGAAGAAGGAGGAGCCGAAAGCGCTCAAGGATATGCGCGTAGCGCTGAAGGGCAGTGTCGTCACCCGGCTCCGCCCGGACACCGACTTCTACTACGAGCAGGGCATCAGCGGTCCGATCACCAAGCCCACGACCACCGACAGCGTGGAGAGCCGGTTGAAGGACCGCATGGACATCTTCAACTCGTTCCGCGCCGAGCCGTTCCGCAAGGCGGTCGGCGGCGTGCAGGCGCCGTGACCGATCGAACGAGCGGGACGGCTGAAAAGTAGCTGGCGGCTCCGTGAGGGACCCTAAGAGGCCGTCTAGAAATTGGCCTTTTCAGTGGTCGGGTGTCGAGTGTAGCCTTGCGGCATGAGCGCATGGAAGCCGTACCCGAGTGACCTGACCGAGATGCAGTGCTGAACATTCACCACCTGTTCCCCGGCGGTGATCGCCCGCCCGGCTCGGCCGGTCGGCCCCGCACCTACGACCGCAAGGACATCGTGGATGCGGTCTTCTACCTGGCGCGGACCGGGTGCCAGTGGCGGTACCTGCCGCA
>JBJSXS010000316.1:0-4546 GCA_046086545.1 Gemmata sp. | reverse complement strand
CGGTCACCTGCTCGGCGGACCACCGGTTCCTCACGCGCGACGGCTGGATGCCGCTTCGCGAGATCGTGAACGGACTGGACGTGACCGCCAACGGTCTCGCCGTCCACGGCCCGCTCGACCGCACCCTCGCAACCAACGGCGTCGCCGCGTACAAGGACCGCGACTGGCTGCGCGCGCACTACGTCGAGCGCGGGTTGGATCAGGCGGAGATTGCTCAACTCGCCGGCGTCTCGGCGCACACGATCCGGGCGTGGGTGCGGAAACACGAACTGCAAAAGCTGCTGGGCTCGTGGACGGTCGGCCGGACGCCCTGGAACAAGGGCCGGCGCTACCGGGCGGGTTGGAAACACTCGCCGGAGACGCGGAAGCGCCTCAGCGCGCAGAAGGTGGGCGAACGGAACCCGCAGTGGAAGGGCGGCATCACCCCCGACGCGATTGCCGTTCGGCGCGGCGTCGCGGAACTCGTCCCGGGTGTGCTCGCCCGGTTCGACTACACCTGCCAGTTGTGCGGCCGACGCGGCGGCCCGCTCGACACGCACCACGTCCTGCCGATCTGGGCGCGGCCGGACCTCGCACTCACCCCCTCGAACTTGGTTCCGCTCTGCGAGCCGTGCCACGGGAAGGTCAACACGCGCGAGCTCGAGTTCGCCGACCGGTTCGGGGCCGCACCCGCCGAAACGGCCCGCATCGACCCGACGGCCCGGAAGCGTGGCGCCGGGAACTTACTCGTTCCTCGATTCAAGCGGATCGCGGCAGTGACCTTCGCGGGCGAACAGGACACATACGACATCGAGATGGAAGGGCCGAACCACAACTTCGTTGCAAACGGGATCGTGACGCATAACTCGCAACTCTCGCAGCGGTACGTGGACGAGTCGGTCGCGGAGTACGTGGAGCCGGACATCATCGCGAACGACCCCGAACTGCACGCGGTCTGGCTCGAAACCGTCAAGCAGTCGCACGCGGCCTACGTCAAGCTCGCGGAGGCGCTGAACGCGAAGCTGTCCGACCCCGCGGCGGCGACCGCGGCCATGCTCCCGCCGGGCGCGGACCGGACCACCCGGCGCAAGGCCGCGCGCCAGGCCGCGCGGAGCGTGCTGCCCAACGCCACCGAGACGAAGATCTTCGTCACGGCCAACGCCCGAGCGCTGCGCCACTTCCTCGAAATGCGTGGGTCGCAGCACGCCGAGCCGGAGATCCGCAAGCTCTCGACCGCGATCCTCGACGCGCTCCAGAAGGACTCGCCCAACCTCTTTGGCGACTACCGGAAGGTCGCGCTGCCCGACGGCACCTTCGAGCTGGTGACGGAGTTCAAGAAGGTGTGACGCGCGCCGCCAGCCGCGGGCGCGCGGCTGTAAACTGTTGGCGTTCGCCCGCCGCGCTCGCTTAGAATCCGCCTCGTGCTTTCCCTTCCGCACGAGGTTTTCGCAATGCCACGCTTGCTTGCCCTGGCCGCGGTTGCGGCCGTCCTCGCGCTCGGGCTTGCGCCCGCCGCGCCCGCCGCTCGCGCGGCGGACCCCAAGCCCGCCGCGGCCGGCGCCGCGCCCGGCGACTTCTTCTTCAAGCCCAGCGACCGGGTCGTCTTCCTCGGCGACAGCATCACCGCGCAGTACCAGTACTCGACCTACATCGAGCTGTACCTCACCACGCGGATGCCGAAGGGGAGCTTCACGTTCCTCAACGCCGGCATCGGGGGCGACACCGCGAACGGCGGCGCGGGCCGGTTCCAGGGCCACGTCCTCGCGGAGAAGCCCACCGCGGTCACCATCAACTTCGGGATGAACGACGGCGGGTACGGGGCGTTCGACGCCGGCCGCAACAAGCAGTACGTCGAGAAGACCGAGGCGATGCTCGACATGGCGAACAAGGCCGGGGTGCGGGTCGCGCTGCTGTCGCCCAACGCGGTGGACCGGCGCAACAAGAGTAACGGCAAGCAGTACGTCGAGACCCAGAAGCAGTTCTACGCGCCGCTCAAGGAACTCGCCGAGAAGCACAAGGTGAGCTTCGTGGACCAGTACGCGCTCACCCGGGCCGCGACCGACAAGATGGAACTCGACGACCCGATGGCGAAGAAGGCCGTGCCCTACTACGACGGGTTCCACACCTCGCCCCCGGGCGGGATGCTGATGGCGCACGCGATCCTCACCGGGCTGAAGGCCCCGGCGCTGGTCAGCGACGTGGTGATTGACGCGGGCAAGGCCGACACCAAGGGCTGCAAGGCCGAAGCCCTCCAGGCGACCCCAACCGGCGCGTCGTTCACACGCACCGACGAGGCGCTGCCGCTGCCGGTGCAGAAGGACTGGCTGCCGATGCTGCCGTACACGAACGAACTCAAAGACCTGAACTACTACGGGCTGACGGTGAAGGGCCTCAAGGACGGCGACTACACCGTGAGCATCGACGGCAAGGAGGTCGCCAAGTACTCGGCCATGGAACTGGCCGCGGGCGTGAACCTCGGGAACCTCACGTCCGGGCCGGTGTGGGAGCAGGGGAACAAGGTGCTCCAGGCGATCAACGCGAAGAACGGCATGGTCGGGCAACGGTTCTTCGACGTGGTGATGTTCCAGTTCCCGAACAAAGACTGGCTCAAGGACCTGGCCGCGACCGCGGCCGAGCGGAGGGCCGCGGAACTGAAGGCCCGGCTGGAGCGGATCGACGCGGCACAGGCCGAGGTCTACAAGCTCGCGGCCCCGGTCGCACGCAAGTTCGAGGTCAAGCCGGCCCGGTGACCCGCGGCGCGGGGGCCGCGGGTCAGTCGCGGCGCCACATGTGGTCGTTCCGCTCGCGGGTGCGGCGCCCGATGCTGGGCACGTAGGGCGGGCGCGGCGGGGCCGCGGTCGGGGTGAAGAACGCCTTGATCTTCTCGGACAGCCGGTCGAGCGCGTCCGGCTGACCGACCGGCTTGCCGTCCGGCCCGACGAGCGGGGCGACGAGGCTGTCCGCGTCGAGCCCGGTGCCCTTGAGGGCGTCGTAGGGCCTGCTCGGGTCGTAGGGCCGCCGCATCGCGTTCGCGGTCACCGACTGCCCGGCCTGCGGCGCCGCGGCGGGCGCCTGCTGGCCCACCGGCTTCACCTGCCCGCTGTACGAGCCGACCACACGGCCCGGCATGGCGGCGCCCGCGGCGGGCGAGCTGTTCTGCGCCGTCCCGCGCCCGGTCAGCCCGACCGCGCACAGCACCCCGGCCGCGAGTACCGCTCGCCGCATGGCATTCCCCCGGCCCGTGTTTCGAGAACGAGCCGGTCCTATGCCATAACTCTCCAAGAGTGTCAAGCGTTTTGCGCGCCGGTCCCGGGCGCGGGCGTCTTCGGGCCGAACCAGACGCTCAGCCACCGCGCCGCGGACCAGAACAGCAGCGCGACCACGCAGGTGATGACGAAGATGGTCAGCGACGCGTTCAGCGTGCCCACCGCGGTGTTTTTGCCCGCCTGAATCTTCACGACGGTGACCGCGGCCGTCAGCGTGGTGCTGCACACGAACAGCATCGGCAGGATGGTGACCGCCGCGTACCGGCTGCGCCCGCTGTTCACGAGCCACGTCGTGACCAGGGCGAGGGCCATCACCGCGAGCAGCTGGTTCGCGATGCCGAACATCGGCCAGATGGTGTCGATGCTGCCGGTCCACACCAGCCCGACCCAGCCCGCGGTGACACCGGCGCTGGCGATGAGCGCGCCGGGCAGCCAGTCCTGTTTCGCCATCGGTGCGTACACGCGGCCCACGCTCTCCTGGAGCAGGAACCGCGCGATCCGGGTGCCCGCGTCGATGGTCGTGAGGATGAACAGCGCCTCGAACATGATCGCGAAGTGGTACCAGTACTTCAGCATCCACTCGCCCTTCGCGCCGACCCACGCGAACGCCTCCTCGAACACCACCGACATGCCGACCGCGAGCGTGACCGCGCCCCCGGTGCGCCCCCGCAGCGTCTCCCCGCCCACCTTGCGCTCCACCTCGTTCAGGGACAGGTGCTCGGGCGCGTTCACGTTCACCGCGTGCGCCGGGTCGTTCGCCTCGGGCGGCATCCTGATGTCGTACTTCTCCTTCACCTTCGCCACGTCCGCCTGAAACTGGGCCTCGCGGTCGATGGGCACGTTGATCGCGTAGTACAGGTCCGACGGGAGCGACGCGGCCGCGATGAGTGCGGTCACCCCGACCAACCCCTCCATCAGCATCGAGCCGTAACCGATGGTGCGGATGTGCGACTCCTTCTCCACCATCTTCGGCGTCGTGCCCGACGACACGAGCGAGTGGAACCCGCTGATCGAGCCGCACATGATGCAGATGAACACGAACGGGAAGATCTGCCCGGGGAACGTCGGCCCGCCGTTGATGAACACCTCGTTCAGCGGCGGGGCCTGCAACGTGGGGTTCGCGACGCACACGCTCACGATGAGCAGCCCGATCGTCCCGATCTTCAGGAAGCTCGACAGGTAGTCGCGCGGCCCGAGGAGCAGCCACACCGGGAGCACCGCCGCGACGAACCCGTAGCTGCCGAGCGCGACGATGGTCTGATCGCGGGTGAGGGAGAACAGGTGCCCGAACGGGCTGCGGG
>JBJSXS010000315.1:0-2463 GCA_046086545.1 Gemmata sp. | reverse complement strand
CCCGCGGTCCCGCTCCCGCCGCGCCGGTCCAGATCGACCCGAACGAGCAGGGGTTCGACGCCGAGACCAACTCCCGGTACGAGGAGATCAAGCGCGGCAACACGTACATCACCGAACTGCAGCACATGACCATCGCGCAGCTCCAGAAGGTGGCGCGCGACGCGGGCGTGCCGAAGGAGGAGTACAACGGGCTCAAGAAGCAGGACCTCGTGTACCGCATCCTGCGCGAGCTCAGCACCGCCAACGGCCTCATGTTCGGCGAGGGGACTCTGGAGGTGCTGCCGGACGGGTTCGGGTTCCTGCGCAGCCCGGACTACAACTACCTGCCGTGCCCGGACGACATCTACATCTCGCCGTCGCAGATCCGGCGGTTCGGGCTCCGCACGGGCGCCGTGGTCGCGGGGCAGACGCGCCCGCCGAAGGAGAACGAGCGGTACTTCGCGCTCCTGCGCGTCGAGGCGATTAACTACTCCGAGCCCGACCTGCTCACGCAGAAGGTGGTGTTCGAGGACCTCACGCCGCTGCACCCGGAGCGCCGGCTGAAACTCGAAACCACGCCCGATGAGCTGAACACCCGCGTCATCGACCTGATCACGCCCATCGGGAAGGGGCAGCGCGGGCTGATCGTCGCGCCGCCCCGGACGGGCAAGACGGTGCTGCTCCAGAAAATGGCGAACTCGATCATCGCCAACCACCCGGAGTGCTACGTCATCGTGCTGCTCATCGACGAGCGGCCCGAGGAGGTGACCGACATGGCGCGGACCGTCAAGGGGCCGCGCGTGGAGGTGGTGTCGAGCACGTTCGACGAGCCGCCCGAGCGGCACGTGCAGGTAAGTGAGATGGTCATCGAGAAGGCCAAGCGGTTGGTCGAGTACGGGACCGACGTGGTGATCCTGCTGGACTCCATCACCCGCCTGGCGCGGGCGCACAACACCGTCTCCCCGGGCAGCGGCAAGCTGCTCTCGGGCGGTCTGGACGCGACCGCGCTGTACAAGCCCAAGCGGTTCTTCGGCGCCGCGCGAAACATAGAGGAGGGCGGGTCGCTCACCATCCTCGCGACCGCGCTGGTGGACACCGGGTCGAAGATGGACGAGGTCATCTTCGAGGAGTTCAAGGGGACGGGCAACATGGAGATCCACCTCGAGCGGCGGATGGTGGACCGCCGCGTGTACCCGGCGATTGACGTGAACCGGAGCGGCACCCGCAAGGAGGAGCTCTTGCGCGGCGAGGACGAGTTGCGCCTGGTTCACATCATGCACCGCATCCTGGCGGACATGAACCCGGTGGAGGCGATGGAGCTGCTGCTCAAGCAACTGGGCAAGCACAAGACGAACGCCGAGTTCCTCAACAGCGTCACCCTGACGTGACCGGCCGAATCGGCGACGCGCCGGTTCGGCGAAACCGGGCGGCACCGGCGGGCGGCGCTGGTGCGAACACCGCTGCTCCAAGGGTCCGCACATGCCCACCACCCGGTCGCCCGACGAGTGCGCAGCGGACCGCGCGCACGATCTCGTCGAGGCCATCCAGCGGCTGTCCGAGGCCCGCACCAGCCAGGCCATCCAGGACATCGTGCGGTGCGCCGCCCGCCGGCTCACCGGCGCCGACGGCGCCACCTTCGTCCTGTGCGACAACGACCAGTGCCACTACGTGGACGAGGACGCCATCGGCCCGCTGTGGAAGGGGCAGCGGTTCCCCATGACCTCCTGCGTCAGCGGGTAGGCCATGCTGAACCGCCGGGCGGCGGTCATCGAGGACGTGTTCGCCGACCCGCGGGTGCCCCGCGCCGCCTACGAGCCGACGTTCGTCAAGAGCCTGGTGGTGGTGCCCATCCGCACCCCCGACCCGATCGGCGCCATCGGAACCTACTGGGCCGCCCGGCGCAACCCGACCGACGACGAGGTGCGGTTGCTCCAGGCGCTCGCGGACACGACCGTCGTGGCCCTGGAGAACGTCCGGCTCATCGACACCCTGGAGGGCATCATCAAGGCGCGCACCGCGGAACTGGAGCGGGCTAACCGGCACCTCGTCGAAGCGAACGCCGACCTGAACGCGCAGCGGCAGGCGGACCGGGTGTTCGCCGCGTTCGCGAAGGTGCTCACCGGGACCGTGCTCGACGGCAAGTACCGGCTGGACGAGGAACTCGGGTCCGGCGGGTACGGGGTGGTGTTCCACGGCCGGCACCTGGCCCTGGACTTGCCCATCGCGGTTAAGGTGTTCCGCCCGGTGCCCGGCAACGACTCGGCCCGCGACCTGCAGCGGTTCCTCCGCGAGGGGGCGACCGCGACCCGGCTCAGCCACCCGAACGCGGTCCGCGTGCTCGACTCGGGCGTCTCCACGGGCGGGGTCGCGTTCCTGGCGATGGAACTGCTACGCGGGCGCTCGCTGGCGAAGGAACTGGCCGCCGTCGGGCCGCTGTCGCTGCGCCGCGCCGCGGGCATCGGCGCGACGGTCGCCGACGTGCTG
>JBJSXS010000314.1:0-2398 GCA_046086545.1 Gemmata sp. | reverse complement strand
CCTGCTGCGGGATGTTCGACTTCGGGCGGTCGCAGGTGCACTCCTCGCGGCTCGGCGCGTCGAACGCCACCATCGCCGGGTGCGGGAACGTGCGCTGCCAGTGCGTGTACATGCCGCGGCGGTACACCTTGTCGCCGGCGTCCTTCTGCCACTCGCGCACCGGGAAGTTGAGCGCCGCCCAGTACCCGGCCGGCTGATACGGCTTCACGCTGACCCCGCCGACCTGCGGGTTCAGAAGGCCGCTCACGCTCAGGGCGGTGTCGCGGATGAACTCGGCGTCCAGGCGCTCGCGGGTCTGTCGCGCGAACAGCTTGTTGAGGGGGTCGCGCTCGCGAAGTGCCGCCGGTTCCACGGAAGACTGCCGGTAGGTCGCGGACAGCACCATGAGCCGCACCAGCGCCTTCACGTCCCACCTGGTCTGAAGCTCGCTCGCGAGCCAGTCGAGCAGTTCCGGGTGCGTCGGCTGCTCGCCCTGGATGCCGGTTTCTTCGAGCGAGCGCGCGACGCCGTGACCGAAGAGCAGCCGCCACAAGCGGTTGACCGTTGTGCGCGCGACGAGCGGGTTCTCTTTCGCCACGGTCCACTTCGCGAGGTCGAGGCGCGTGTAGCGGCCCTGACCCGCGGCGAGCGGGGGGAGCGGCGGCAGGAACCCCGGCGTTTTGGGCGCCATCACAGGGCCGCTGTCGTCGAGCCAGTTGCCCCGCGGGAGGACGCGCACCGTGCGGGGCGGGCCGCTCTGTGTCAGGAGCACGCGCGGGAGCGACACCTCATAATCGGTCTTGGCCTTTGTCGCGGCTGCGACGGCGTCGCGTTCGGGCTTCAGCGCGGGCGCGTTGTCGCGCGCGAACGGAACGAGTTTCGCGACCTCGGCGGGCGTCCGCTTCTCGGCACCCTTAGCGAGAACGGCTTTCACGTCCGCGGGCACGACCGCCGTCGCCGGGCCCTTCTTCGCGGGCGCCGGGTTCGGCCACTTCTCGTAGCCCTCGAACGCTGTCGCGCCGGCGGCGTACCTCTGCGCGGCCTCTTCGAGCTTCGCCTGCGCCGCCGGCACGGCCTCGGCCACGCGCTTCAGTTCGGCCTCCTGCTCGGGCGTCGCGGGGACCGGCGTGCCCGGGCCGCGGTTGCCGATCGCCGGCTCCTGAATGTCCGCGAAGAACGCGGCGACCGAGTAGAAGTCGGCCTGTGTGTACGGGTCGAACTTGTGGTTGTGGCACTCGGCGCACATGAGCGTGCCGCCGAGCCACACCTGCCCGTAGTTGCGCACGCGGTCCGCGGAGTACTTCGCGATGTACTCCTTCGCCTGCGCCCCGCCCTCCTCCGTCGTTTGCAGCAAGCGGTTGTACGCGCTGCCGACCCTCTGCTGCAGCGTCGCGTTCGGGAGCAGGTCGCCCGCGAGTTGCTCGATCGTGAACTGATCGAACGGCTTGTTGCTGTTGAACGACTGGATCACCCAGTCGCGGAACGGCGTCACGTTGATCGGGTTGTCGCTGTGGTAGCCGGCGCTGTCGGCGTAGCGAACCAGGTCGAGCCACCATACGGCCATCCGCTCGCCGTACTGTGGCGCCGCGAGCAGTCTCTCCACCAGCTTCTCGTAAGCGTCCGGCGCCTTGTCGTTCACGAAGGCGCGAACGTCCTCGGGCTTCGGCGGGAGCCCGCTGAGGTCGAACGACAGCCGCCGGATGAGCGCCACCCGGTCGGCTTCCTTCGCGGGGGTCAGCCCTTCCCTCTGGAGCCGCGCGAGGATGAACGCATCAATCGGGTTGGGGCCCGCGGGCTTCGAGTTCGGAACTTCGGGGCGCGTCAGGGGAGCGAACGCCCAGTGTTCGGTGTACTTGGCGCCGTCCGCGATCCACTTCTTGAGGGTGCCGATCTGGGCTTCGGTCAGGGGCGGCTTCTTCGACTTCGCGGGGGGCATCCGCAGGTCGCCCTCGGTCGCGCAGATCCGTTTGATCAGTTCGCTCGCATCGGGCTTGCCGGGGACGAACGCGCCCGCCTTAAGTGCGTCCTCGCGCACGTCCAGTCGCAGTTTCGCTTTGCGGGTCTTCTCGTCCGGGCCGTGACACGCGAAGCACTGAGTTGAGAGGATCGGGCGCACGTCGCGGGCGAAGTCCACGGTCGGCTCCGCGGCACGGGAGACCGCCGAGGCAGAGAGGGCACACGCGAGCGCGAGGAGAGTTCGCATGGTTAGTTCGGTGGGTGTGTGCGAATCTGGCACAGTCCGGTGAGAAGTCGATTATAGCAACGCGGCCGCCTTGAACGCGAGCGGAACGTGTGGGAAACTTCTATTCTCACTCGGTGTTACAACTTTGCCGACTCGCGCTTGCATCCTCACCAATTGGAGCCCGGAATGCGTCCGCTTCGTGCCCTCGTTCTCGTCGCTGTCCTCGTGTGCCTCTTT
>JBJSXS010000313.1:0-2714 GCA_046086545.1 Gemmata sp. | reverse complement strand
CGGCCCGGCACCCGCGCCGGTGTGCCGGGCCGCCGCGCTTTCTGAGCTCCTACAGACCGCGGGCTGATCCCGGACCGCTACTTCGCCACCGGCACGAACTTCACGCACACGCACTTACTGATCTTCACCGCGGTGCCGGTCTCCTTGGCGCCGCCGGTGGCCGGGTCGCGCTCCCACACGCCCACCTTATCGCCCGCCTGGCTGGCGATCAGCATCCACTTGCCGCTCGGGTCGATGTTGAAGTTGCGCGGCGTCTTGATGTCGCCGGTGATGTGCCCCGCGGCCGTCAGCTTGCGGTCGTCGCCCACCTTGAACACCGCGACGCTGTTGTGCCCGCGGTTCGAGACGTACACGAACTTGCCGTCGGGCGCCAGGACGCACTCGGCCGTCGAGTTGCCCGGGGTCGGCTTCGGCAGGGTGGACAGCGACTGCACCACCTTACCCTTTTCGATCACGTTCACCGTGGAGTTCAGCTCGCCGCACACGTAGGCGAACTTGCCGTCCGGGGCGAACGCGATGTGCCGCGGGCCGCTGCCGGGCGGGGTCGTGATGTCCTCCTCGGCGTCCTCCGACACCCCTTTGGTCAGACTCACGTGGAACACCTTCACCTTGTCGATGCCCAGGTCCACCGTGTACAGGTGGTCGCCGGCCGCGTTGAACGCGCAGCAGTGCGCGTGTGGCTCCTTCTGCCGCCCGGGGTCCTTTCCGCTGCCGGCGTGCTGCACGAACCCGAGCCGCTTCCCGAGCTTCCCGTCGGCCTCCACGGCGAACACGCAGGTGCTCCCGCCGCCGTAGTTGGCGACCGCGGCGAAGTCGCCCTTCGGGCTGATCACGATGTGGCACGGGCCGCTCCCGCCGCTCTTGTCCTCGTTCAACTTGGTGAGCGCCCCGGTCTTGGCGTCGAGCGCGAACGCGACCACCGGGCCGCCGTCCTTCCCGCCGCCCTCGCCCACCGCGTACAGGAACTTCTTGCTCGGGTGAACGGCGACGAACGAGGGGCTGCCCATCTCGGCCGCCAGTTCCGGCTCGGTGAGCTTGCCGGTGGCGTCGTCGAACTTCGACCGGTAGATGCCCTTGCTGTCCTTTTCCCCCTTGCCGGTGTACACGCCGAAGTAGACCCACTGTTCGGCGGCCGACGCGAACGACCCGACCGCGACGAGCGCGGCGGCCGCGATTGCGAAACGCGAGAGAGGCACTGCGATGCTCCTTAATTAATTGGGAAAGCGATTCCCCAGCGGGGGAAGCGGGTTGATGATAATAAGCCCGGTCCCTATCGGGTAACGAAAACTCCCGGAGTGCTGCCATGCGTTTGGTTTTGCTCGCCCTGGCGTTCGCGGTGTCGGTCGCCCTCGTTCGCGCCCAGGAGCCCAAGAAGCCGGCGGCGCCGGCCGGCGCCGGGTGGGTCGATCTGATGAGGCCGGACGTGTGGAGGAAGGTGGACGAGAAGTGGGTCTTCACCGACGCGGTCAAGCTCGGCCCTGACCCGAAGGGCAAGGCCGACGTGCGCCTCAAGGCCGAGAAGAAGGACGGCGGCAGCATCTGGGTGAACGGCGAGACCGGGCGGCTCCCGAACCTGATCACGAAGGAGGCCTACGGCGACTGCGAGATTCACATCGAGTTTCTGATCGCGAAGGGCTCCAACGCGGGCGTGAAGTTTCACGAGGTGTACGAGATCCAGATTGCCGACAGCCACGGCAAGAAGGACCTGACGGGGAGCGACCTGGGCGGCATCTACCCGCGGGCCAACCTCGAAAAGGGCGGGTACCTCGACAAGGGGGTGCCGCCGAAAGTCAACGCCGCCAGGCCCGCCGGTGAGTGGCAGACGCTCGAGGCCGTCTGGAAGTCGCCGCGGTTCGACACGAAGGGCGAGAAGGTCGCAAGCGCGGTGATGGTGAAGGCGACCCTGAACGGCGAACTGATACACGAGAACGTGGAAGTAAAAACGCCGACCGGCGGCAACTGGGCGAAGAAGGAGACCGCGACCGGATCGTTCATGGTGCAGACGGACCACGGGCCGACCGCGTTCCGGAACATGAAGATTCGCGCGCTGAAGTAGCGCGGCCGCGGCCTATAGAATGGCGTCGTCCGTTCGCGCCTGGGGGGTCCGCGATGCCACGCCTGCTGATGCTCGCGCTCGCGCTGTCGGTGTCCGGCGCCGTCACGGCGCGTGCCCCGGGCGCCGACGCGCCGAAAGCGGGGGCGCCGGGGGTGAAGCTGCAGCGAGACGTGCTGTACGACACCGTCGCCGGCGAAAAACTGTACCTCGACGTCGCGCGGCCGGAGGAGGGCGGGCCGTACCCCTGCGTCGTGCTGTTCCACGGCGGCGCGTGGATCACCGGCAGCCGCAAGGAGCTCTCGGTCGGGCCGAAGGGCAGGGACGGTAAGACCGGCCCGAGCCTGATCGAACAGGTCGCCGCAAAGGGCTACGTTGTCGCGTCGGTGGGCTACCGGCTGGCGCCCAAGCACGTCTTCCCCGCGCAGATTCAGGACGCGAGGTCCGCGGTCCGGTTCCTGCGCGCCAACGCGAAAGACTACGGCGCCGACCGCGACAAGTTCGCCGCCGGCGGGTTCTCGGCCGGCGCGCACCTGTCGCTGCTGCTCGGACTGGCCGACAGGGTCGAGGGTTGGGACACCGCCTCGAACCTCAAAGAAAGCTCGAAGGTGCAGTGCGTGGTTGACTTCTTCGGGCCGACCGACCTGACGCTGTACAACAC
>JBJSXS010000312.1:0-4610 GCA_046086545.1 Gemmata sp. | reverse complement strand
GCCGACGCGCTGCGGGCGCTGCTCGACGAGTGCGACCGGGCGAAGTTCGCCGGGCACGCTCCCGACGACGACGGGGGCCGGCGGCTTGTTCGGGGCGCCGTAGACTGGGTAGACGACGTGAGCCGGCCCGTGGGGCCAGGGTGACGGCGGCTTCGGCACGCCCTTGCCCTTCACCGACCACCCCGCGACGGGGGTCCACTGGGCCGGCGGCGCCCACCCGCCGGCCAGCGGCGGGTGCCGGTCGATGTGCGGGTTCCGCGCGCGGTCGTAGAAGAGGTCTTGCGGGTACGTGGCCCGTGGCCGCGCCGAGCGCTCGTCCACCAACCCGGCGTAGGCCAGCGCCTCGACTACCGCCTCGGCGCAGAACAGCCGGTGCCCGGGCCCGCGCGGCCCGGGCCCGAACGCGGTGCGGACCGGCCCACGCGGGCCGAACGGAGTGGCATGGAGCGCGAACGAGTGGATCGCGTACTTCTGGTCGGCAGCCTGCACCGCGAACGCGGTCAGCCGCGCGTCCTGCTCCGGTGTGAGCGGGACGAGCCGCTGCCGCACCCAGATGTGCCCGGCGAACTGCGCGAGCCGGTAGTCGAGTGGGGTGAGCCGGGTCCACGCGGTGTCGTTGAACCCGGCATCCAGACACCCGAGGCGCCCGTCCGGCATGGTCACCACGATGCCGCAGTGCCCCGGGCGCCCGGTCAGCGCGAGCCGGTACAGCGTCGTCCATAACCAGTCGGTGTCACTCAGCAGCAGGACGTCGCCGGCCCGCGGCACGTACCGCGTCGCGGGCAGCCGGACCGCGGTGCGCACGTCGTACTCGGGGCGGTACAAATAGCCGAACGGCGCATCGACGGGGATGTACGCGGGCGGGTACGTTTTGGGTCCGACGGGGTCGCCGATCCCCGGTGCGAGCACGAGCGACAGCGCGACGGCCTGAAACATCGGCGGCTCCATGAACCCGGGGCGGGGGCTACCGCCCAGTATGTCGAGGGCCGCGCCCGGAGCCAACTGTATGGACCAGCCGCGCCCGTGTCGCCAGACCGCGCCGCCTTCGCGCGCGCCACAACCAATACCCCCCTCTTCGGACGCAGCTTGCTGCTGACGGTCACCACCACGCGGTCCCCGGCCACCGGCCCCGGTTGGTCGCTCCACAAGCACCCGGAGAAGGTCCAGTCGTTCCCCCTGACCTTCGGTCAGGCACACGTCTATTACCCGGAGGCGACCGAACCCCATCGGCTCACCGGCGCCGGGCGGGGCTCCTCAGACGGCCTCGGCCCACGTCGCGGCCGTGCCCTCGTCCGCTCGCGCGAGCGAGTAGACCGGTACGGCCAGCACGCGCGCCGCCGCCCGCGTGCCCATAGTGCCGCAAGGGTGCGAAGGGCGGTGTGGCGGTTGAGCGCCTGGGCGGGGTCACCGCGGGCGGATGCCGCCGGCCGGTTGTACACTCATCGGCCCCGGCGGGCGGACGGGGGGCGCGTAGCCGGCGCCATGTTGTGATGCGGGCACCAGCGGTTCGATGCGCACGTCGTCGAAGTACGCGACCCCGACGCCGGTCAGGGCAAGCGTCAGGCCGATGCGCCCCGAGGCCGGTACGCGCCGGTACAGGTGGAACTGCTTCCACTCGCCGCCGGTGCTGGTGGTGCGCACCGCCAGCGGCTCGCCGCACACGTCGTCGTAGAACAGGACGCCGTCGGACGTGAGCCCGATGCCGCCCGTTTTGATCCACGCGCTGATCCGCACCAGCGTGCCGGGCGGGAGCCGGACCGGCGGGCTTTCGACCGCCAGAAAGGTGCGCTCCAGCGGGCGGGTGCTCGTCTCCACCGGTTTGCCGTCGGGCGCGATCTCGCCGCGGCGCTGCACCTCCATCTTCAGCACCCCGCGGCCCAGGTCCGGCTTGGGCGGCTCGTACCCGTCGTCCGGCGACGCGATCGAACGGCTCGGGCGGAACATGCGCGGCCCCTGGTACGGCTCCTTCTTGGTCGGGCGGACGTCCTCCAGCCCCTTCGACGGCACCACCCCGGCGGCCACCTTGACGCGGTCCACCCTGTCCAGCGCGCCGTACCGGGCGCTCCACCCGGGCACGGCGCTGATCGGGGCCCCGTCTGCGGGCACCGGGCCGTCGGCGGGCTCGAACGAGCCGCCGGGCAGGACCGTGTTCGACGGCTCGGTGCCCTGCACCTCGGCGAACATGTCCCAGTGCTTGGCCAGGCTGAAGTAGCTGACCGCGAACGGGCTGGCGCTCGGGGTGTCGAGCGTGGCGGTGGCCTTGTTGAAGTGGTCCCGCATGACCACCCGCAGCGGGCGCAGCGCGCGCTGCGCGTCGGCGAACGCCTTGTCGTACAGCTCCTGCGAAAAGTTGCGCCGCGCGTCCTCGTGGAACTTGACGGCCTGCCGGAACAGCGCGTCCGCGTCCCGCACCGCCGGGGCCCCGGCCTGGGCCAGCCGGGCGTGGACCGCGTGCGTCTTCTCGTACTCCTCCGCGGCCAGGTCCATGGCCCACCGGGCCGCGAGCCGCCCGTACTTGCGGGCGTAGTCCTGCCACCACACCAGCAGGCCGTTCTGGCCCAGGTCGTTGGTGAACACGACGGGGGTGACGAGGTCGAACTCCCGGACGGTCAGTTCGGTGCCGCCGGTCACCTTCTTGGTGTCGTTCCGCAGGCACTCGACGCCGGCCGGGGTGACGCGCCACGGGTCCGCGCCGTCGGCCACCAGCGGCACCGTGACCTTGAGCGTACCGACCGCGCCCTGGTCCGGCACGTACTGGGTGCCCGGCCCGAGCCAGATCGGCAGCAGGAGCGCCCCGCGGCTGCCCCGCAGCAGCGCCGCCTTCACGTGCGGGTGGCTCGTGTCCAGCCACTGGGGGCGCTCGCGCTGCGGCGCGAGCAGCACCGGGGCCAGCATCTCCAGCTCCGCGTTCAGGATCGCCATGCCCTGGAGCCGGTCCCGCCCGTGGTGGCTGTCGGCCAGGAACTGGTCGGACCAGAACCCGAGCCCGCGGCACCCGCACGCGACGCTGATGTACGCCAGCAGGCGCACCTGCTCCGGGTGCGGGCCGATCGGGTCGGCGAACTTGTCGCCCTCCTTCACGTTGGCCACGTCCCGCACGTACCAGTCCGGGGCGTGGTTCTGCACCCACGTCCAGAAGATGGCCCGGTCCGAGCTGAGCGCCTTGCGCTGGGTGATCCAGTCCCGGTAGCTGCTCATCTCCAGGCTGGTGAACAGCGGCCACCGGTGCGCGCCGACCGCGTCCAAGTACGACGAGTACCCCTGGAACCCGTCCCACACGTCGGCGGTGAACGGGCGCCGGGCGTCGAACTTGCGGATGTACCGGGTGGTGCGCTCGACGGCCCCGCTCTGCTCGGCCATGCGCCCGCCGCCCATGTCCCAGAACAGCACGTCGGCCCCCGCGAACTTGCGTTAGTATCCTTCCAGCGCGGCCTCGGCGGCCTGCGTGGCGGTCGGGTCGGTGACCGTGGGCGGGGGCGCGAGCGGGGCCGACGGCACCACCAGCATGCCGTCCCGGTTGGCCTCGGCCAGCACCTCGTCGGGCACGTCGGCCGGCACCCACAGGGTGTCGAACCCCGCCTGCCGCAGCACGTGCAGCGGCGCCCCGGTGTGCCGCACGGCGCGGAAGAAGTACGGCTTGTTGTCCACGAACAGCTGGCCGCCCTCCTGCTTGGCCAGCCGCCCGCGGGCCTCGCGCACCGGCTCGCCGGCCTTCGCCCCCTTCACCGGGATGCCCGCGGCGCCCTTCGCCTCCTCCGGCGCCTGCACCGGCCCGATGTCGAGGTCGTCGATCCAGATGTCCGCGGTGCCCGGCCCCGTATAGAGGTTCAGCACCAGCCGGTCGATGTAGGCGCCGGTGCTGTTCACCGCGCGGCCGATCTTGGTCTGCAGGACCGGCAGGTGCTTGCCGACCAGCGCCGGCACGTCGCCCAGCGTGAGCTTCTGCCAGTTCTGCGTGGACCGGACCTTGTCGTAGGTGTCGCCCACGACGAGCATGGTGAGCGGGGCCTCGGGCCGCGCCGGGTCCGGCTCCTTGGGGAACACCACCCGCGCCCGCAGTTGCACCCCGGTCTTGGTCGCCTTCACCCACACGCCGGCGGTGAGCGCCGCGGTCACCGGGGCCGGTGGGGTGTCGTAGTGGTAGTGGATGTACGCCGCGTCGCCGGCGGCCGCGTCGGCCGTGAGCTTGAGGTGCTCGCTGGTCGGCTGGCTCTTGAACGACTGGTCGGAGATGTTGTGTTCCTTCTCCTCGACCTTCACGTTCGCGTCGCCGCGCACCAGCACGGTGTTCTTGCCGCCGAACCCGAACCGGTGGATGGACTCGGCCCGCAGCGGGACCAGCGCGACCCCGACCCCGAGGACGACCAGCACGGCGGCGGCGAGCGCGGACCTGCGAACGGGGCTGGGCATCTCTGCTCCTCTGGCGGCGAGCGCAAGGCTCGGTGGCTATACCCGGCCCGACGGGCCGGCGGAATACCAACCGGCACGCTGCCCCCGAGCCGCGAGCGGCGAGCGCGGGTCCGTCCGCTACTCTGCGGGGCACTTCCTCCGCGTCTGAAGGAGTTTGCACGTTCGTTTAGGCTACTTCTGGGCGCCGTCGCGCCCGCTCT
>JBJSXS010000311.1:0-5500 GCA_046086545.1 Gemmata sp. | reverse complement strand
GGCCATGAACGGCTCCCGGACTCATTTAGCCGCGCCCCGGAGGGAAGCGCGGACCCGCGGCGCGAGGAACAGCGATGATTCTAGAAGTGCGCACCGGAGAGGAGAACGGACGGTGGGCGGCCGTTCACCCGTTTTCGCGGTCGCGGAGCTTCTGGCCGATCCAGTTGATGCCGCGCTCGCCGCAGATCGTACCCACCGCGAGGCCGCAGAGGGTGAAGGCGATCACGATTTCGGTGGGCCGGCGCACGAACGGCAGTCGCGCGAAGACCGCGACGCTCAGCGCGAAGCCGATCAGGGCGCACGCCCCGCCGTAGATCAGCGCCTCCAGAAGCCGATCCCCGATCGCGAGCGGTTTACTCGACTTGCCCGAGCGCCCCGGCACCTGCACGCGGCGGCCGCACGAGCACTCGAACTTCGCGCCCGCCTGCGCGGTCGGCTTGAGGAACCCGCGGTTACAGAACCAGCACCGGAACGAGATCATGGTGCATTCTACCCGGCCCGCACAACCGGCGCCACCGGCGCGCCTGCGCCGCGCTTCCGCCGCCGCCCCCACCGGAACGCGCTCACATTCGCGCCGGGGTGCTGTTACACTGATGTGAAGTCGCGCCCCGGAGTCGCACCCATGCGCTATCGTCTCGTCGCGGTCGCCGGCCTGCTGTGCGCCGCGGCCGGCCTCACGTCGGCCCAGCAGACCAGCACGTACTCGAGGGCGGTGCCGCCCGAGAAGGCGACCCTCGACCGCCTGAACCTGCGCACCGAGTGGTCGGTGGTCGTCCCGGTCGAGGGCAACCGCGACACGATCACCGCGGTGCAGACCTTCGACGACCAGGTGTTCGTGCAGACGCGCGCCGGGCTGCTGGTGACCATCGACGCGCTCACCGGGCGGGTCCAGTGGGCCGCGCGGCTCGGGAACGGCTCTCCCGGCAACACCTACCCCGTTGCGGCCAACGCCAACTTCGTGTTCTGCGCGCACATAACCAAGTTGTACGCGTTTTACCGGTACACCGGGGTGACCGAGTTCGTGGCCGACCTCGGCACCCCGCCGACCACCGGGCTCGCGGCCGACAACGACGCGGTCTACTGTGTGCTGGGGATGCGGTCGGGCAGTGCCGGGGCGCACCGGGTCGCGGTGTTCGACATGCCCCGCCCGATCCAGGTGAACGAGCCGGGCAAGGGCGGCGCCGCGGACCAGCTGGCGGCCGGGGCCAAGAAGGGCGCGACCAACCCGGTGGACGACCTGCTCAAGCGGTACACGTCGGGCCCCGGGGCGCCCAACTCCAACGACTTCGAGCCGCCGGTGCGCCCGCAGGTGCTCCAGACGCCGATCGGCGGGATCACCGGCTCGAGGACGCCGTCGCTGGGCGTGCTGCCGAGTGTAACGCCGCCGTACGCCCTGGACAACCGGGCGCCGGCCCCGTCCCTCAACCCGCTCCCGTCGCTGCGGCAGCCGTACAAGTTGCGGCAGGAGTCCGGCAATTACATCCAGCAGACCCCGTCGCTGGGCGTCATCCCCCCGTCGCTGGCCGCGTCGCTGCTCTTGAGCGACCTGCGGACCCGGGGCGTCGAGCCGCCGCTCCGCTGGGAGTACGGGCTGGCCAGCCGCGTCCTGTACCCGGCCATCCTCACCCCGACCCGGGTGTGGGTGGTTACGGCCAGCAACACGGTTCTGGCGCTGAGCAAGCGGAGCGAGACCGGCAAGGTGGCGACCGAGGCCAGCGAGCGCCTGACGTCGGCCATCGCCGCGCCGCCGGCGGCCACCGGGTCTACCCACTACGTGCCGCTGGACAACGGCAATCTGGTCGCGGTCGAGGGCACCGGCGGCAACCTGTCCGGCGGGCTGGCCATCAAGTGGCGGGCCAACCCCGGTGGCATCAACAACCACACCCCGTTCGTCACCAAAACGCACGTGTACACCGCCGGCGACAACTCCGGGGTGGTGTGCCTGCACCGGTTCGACGGCCCGTTCAAGGGTGCCAAGGGGGCCGCGCCCGAGAAGAAGGACGCGCCGGAAAAGAAGGACGCGCCGGACAAGAAGGACGCGCCCGAGTCCGTGGGGGAGTTGCTCGGGGACGGCCGCACGCGTGCCTATTACGCCGGCGACATCGTGTGGCGCTCGGACAACGGCGCCGACCGCGTGATAGGGGCCAACGAGGAGTTCTTGTACGTGCGCGACCAACAGGGCCGGTTCCTGGTGTACGACGTGAAGCGGGCCACCGACCCGGACCGCAAGCGGTCCGCGCCCCTCGGCTCGGCCAACTTCAGCGAGTTCAACATCCACGTGGTGAACACCGCCAGCGACCGCGTGTACCTGGCCGCCGACAATGGGCTGATCGTGTGCCTGCGAGACGCCAACACCAAGTACGCGAAGCCGATGGTCATGTGGCCGCCGCCCGAGGTGAACCGCCCCAAGGTGATCGGTGTCGACACCCTAAACAAAGACGGCACCCCTGCGGACCCGAAGATGCCTGCGGACCCGAAGATGCAGTGATGCAACTCGAGCGAAGGCGGGGGCTGTTAAACCCGCCCGCACTGTTCCCGTTCCGAATCCGTTCGGGCGCCCAGTCGCGCGTAAGAAATCGCCCGGCGTAAGAACAGGATTGCAAGCCGGTCCGCGTGCCCTGTGGTGTGGCCGGAGGGCTCACCGATGCCGCGACCGATCATGATACCTGTGCACTCGTAGGCGATTAGTGCGCTTTTGTCCCCGCCAACCTCGATGAGCCCTCACCCCGTCGCGCCTCGGGAGCAGACCCGGCTCACCTCCATCGCGAGTTGACGCGCGCCGGCGGTATCAGCCCGCGCCAGCTTGGTGTGCAAAAGTGAACCTCAAATAGGGCGGCACGGTGACCACCGCGATGACCGCGTTCGGGACGGTTTCAGCAACCGACTGCACGAACGTGCCACGGAGCGGTTCGGCATGACCCCCGGACGGTACCAGAAGGGCGGGCCGGTGCAGATTCGCTTCGCGACAACGGGCAGCGAGTTGGGCCCCGTGCTGCTCGCCGTGACCCCGAAGGGCATCTGCTGGCTCGCGTTCGCCGACACCGACGCGGCGGCCGAGATCGCCCTCCGCGCCCAATTTCCGCAGGCCACGCTCGCGCGCGCCGGTGACGAACTGGCCCCGTGGCTCGGCGAACTTCGGCGCCGCCTTGCCGGGGGGCAACCGCACACGGCGCCGCCACTCGACGTGCGTGCGACCGCGTTCCAGCGCCGCGTGTGGGACGCGCTGCTCGCGATCCCTTACGGCCAAACGCGGAGCTACCAGCAAGTCGCCGAAGCCATCGGGGCGCCGACCGCGGCCCGGGCCGTGGCCCGCGCGTGCGCGACGAACCCCGTCGCGGTCCTGGTGCCGTGTCATCGCGTCATCGGCACCGACGGCAAACTGCGCGGCTACGCCGGCGGCCCGCACCGGAAGAAGATGCTGTTGGAGTTGGAAGGGAGGCCGGGTTAACCACAGAGCCACGGAGACCTCGGAAGAAGACGAAGGTCGAAAAATGAGGATTCGTACCTGAACCACGCCTGGTCTTGGCTCGTCCTCTTTCGTGACTCTGTACGCGACCCTACTTTCGGTGACCGATGCCCGACGCGCGTGACGACGACCTGCCGCCGAACTTCCTGATCCCGGCCGGGACGCATGTGGTGCTGCGCTACGAGCGCCGCGTGCCCGGTACCGACGTCACGAAACCGGCCGGCACCGTCGGTGAGGTGGCCGAGGCGCCTGAGTCCAACGACCGCCCGTACCTCGTGCGGTTTCTGGACGGCACCGAATTGAAGCTCAAGTTCGGTGAACTGCTGGTGCGCCGCAGGGACCACTCCGTGGAAGCGACTTCGACCGCCGGGCCGGACATGTCCGCGTTCGTCGTGTACCGCGTGATGCTCGGGTCGAAGGCGTTCGGCCTGGCGACGGAGTCGTCGGACGAGGACCGGCGCGGCGTGTTCCTGCCGCCGGCGGACTGGCACTGGTCGCTCACTAAGCCGCCCGAGCAGGTCGAGTTCTTCTCCGAGGGTGTGGAAGAGGTCGATTGGGAGATCGAGAAGTTCGTGCGGCTCGCGCTACAGGGGAACCCGAACATCCTCGAAACGCTCTGGTCGCCGGCGGTGCTGCACAGCGACGAAACGGGTGACGAGCTGCGCGCCATCCGCACCGCCTTCGTGTCGAAGCACCTGTACCGCACGTACTCGGGTTACGTGCTGTCGCAGTTCCGGCTGATGAGGCGCGGGTTCGCCACCGACCGGCGGTACAAGCCGAAGCACGCGATGCACCTGATCCGCCTGCTGCACAGTGGGGTCCACGCGCTGCACGACGGGGAAATTCGGGTGGACGTGGCCGAGCACCGCGCGGAACTGCTGGCGATCCGGGGCGGCGGGGTGCCGTTCGAGGAGGTGGAGGCCCGCGCGCTAGAGTTGGACCGTGTGTTTCAGCGCGCGTTCGAGACAACGACCCTTCCGGAGCGGCCGGACGCGGACCGGGCGAACCAGTTCCTGATCGCCGCGCGGCGGCGCCGCGTTTAGACCCGCTCGATGAGCGATTGCGTTTTGACGATCGCGAACTCCTCGGGGAAGGTGTGGAACGAGTTCACGCTCAGGCACCCGGGGAGGGCCGCGACGATGACCACGCCGAGCGGCGACAGCCCGACCCGGTTGTTCTCCCGGCAGTGGAACACCAGCCCCTTTCGCGCCCCGTCCGCGAGCAACTCGGCGTGGGCGTGAACGAACTGCTCCGGCTCGAGCACCTCGACCTGTGACGCCACCTGGTACCGCACGCCGGGCGCCTCCGCGCGGCCGCACTGCCCGCGGTCCAGCCGGTGGGCCACCCGCACCCCGGCGCCCGGCAGGTCGGCCCCGGCCAGCGCGATCACCTCTTCCAGGTGGGCGTCCGGCGCGGCCCAGCTGAGTGCGTGTCCGGTGCGCGTCAGCCGTGCGGTGAGCCGCGCGCCGTCGCGCTCGGCGGTCCGCGCGGCGACCGACTCGAACAGCTCGGGGTGCAGCGGCCGGTCGTACAGCCGGAACACGATGTCCGCGACCTTCGGTCGCACCAGCGGCCCGCCCATTCGCGCTCCTCACGCGGTCGGGAGATTATAACCGCGCGGGGAAAAAAGGAACGGGAGCCAGAGGGCTCCCGTTCGCGCGTCGTTCTGGTGCCCGGCAAACAGTTACCAGCCGGTGCAGCCGGTGCAGCCGCTCTTGTGTTTGCCGAACAGCCCGCCGCCGATGCGGCTGCCGATGAACCCGCCGCCGTGGCAGCTCGACCCGTGGCACCCGGTCGTGTGCCCGGAGCAGCCGGCCGGGGCGTGCCCGGTGCAGCCAGCGGCCGGAGCGGCCGGGGCGTGCCCGGTGCAGCCGGCCTTGTCCTTGTGCTTGCTGAACAGCCCGCCGCCGTCCCGAATCCCGAACAGCCCGCCGCCGTGGCAGCTCGACCCGTGGCACCCGGCCACGTGGCCGGTGCAGCCGCCCTTGTCCGCGCCGAAGCTGGCCATGTCCCCGCCGCTCGTCGCCGCGACCA
>JBJSXS010000310.1:0-3266 GCA_046086545.1 Gemmata sp. | reverse complement strand
GCCTCTTTGGCGCCGCGTCCGGTGGGCGTTGCCGCGCGGCCGACGAACCCAAGCCGGCCGCGGCGAAGGCCGACAAGGTTCCGTCGTACAAGACCGACGTGGCCCCGCTGCTCAGCGCCGCGTGC
The DNA here is from genome assembly GCA_046086545.1 of Gemmata sp. Classification (GTDB taxonomy): domain Bacteria; phylum Planctomycetota; class Planctomycetia; order Gemmatales; family Gemmataceae; genus Gemmata. The sequence goes on along the minus strand of JBJSXS010000310.1, from coordinate 3,141 downwards.
GCGAACTGCCACAGCGGCAAAAAGAAGAAGGCCGGGCTGGACGTGGAGTCGTTCGACTCGGTGTCGAAGTTCGTAAAGGCCGGCGAGCCGGACAAGAGCAAGCTGCACAACTCGCTGCTCGGGAAGGGGGCGAAGTTGATGCCGCCCAAGAACCCGCTAGAGGAGCGAGAAATCGCGACCATCCGCGCCTGGATCGCCGCCGGCGCGAAGAAGGACTGAGCCGCGGCGCGAGGTGCGACCGACGTCAGCAGGGGGCCCCGGCCCCCTGTTTGACTTTCCGGGGCCGATCCCGATGAAGTGAGCAGACGCCTCCGACAAAAAGGAACGGGTATGCGCCACTTCCCCGCCTTGCTCGCGCTGCTCGCGCTGGCCGCGCCGGCCCCGGCACAACCGGCGGTGCCGCCCGCGGAACCATTCAAGGCCGCAGTCGCGGAACTGGAGAAGCTCATCAAGCACGAGGCGGACGACAAGAAACTGCCGGCCCTCTCCATCGCGCTCGTGGACGACCAGCAGGTGGTGTGGGCGGCCGGGTTCGGGTTCCGGGACCGCGACCGCACGGCGCCGGCCGCCGCGGAGACCGTGTACCGCGTCGGCTCCGTGTCAAAGCTGTTCACCGATGTGGCCGTGATGCAGTTGGCGGAAGAAGACAAAATCGACATCGACGCGCCGGTCGCGAGGTACCTCCCTGACTTCAAGCCCGCTTACAAGGATGGCGAGAAGCCGATCACGCTGCGGATGCTGATGGCGCACCGCTCGGGCCTGATCCGCGAGCCGCCGGTGGGCAACTACTTCGACCCGTCCGAACCGGGCCTCAAGCGGACCGTGGAGAGCCTCAACGGGGTCGGCCTCACCTACCCACCGGGCTCGCGCATCAAGTACTCAAACGGCGCCGTCGCGGTGGTCGGGCACGCGCTGGAAGTGTCGCAGAAGGAGCCGTACGAGAAGTACGTCCAGCGCCGCGTACTCGACGCGCTCGGGATGAGGTCGAGTTCGTTCCGGCCGACGCCCGCGGTCAAGAAGAACCTCGCGGACGCGGTCATGTGGACGTACCACGGCAAGGAGTTCGCCGCCCCAACGTTCGAACTGGGCGAAGCGCCCGCCGGGTGCCTGTACTCGACGGTGCTGGACCTCGCGAGGTTCCAGTCGTGCCTGTTCGCGTCTGGCAAAGTCGGCGACCGGCAGGTCCTGAAGCCCGAGACGCTCGAACAGATGTACCGGCCGCAGTTCGCGAACCAGGGCCAGAAGAACGGGTTCGGCCTCGGGTTCTCGGTGGGCGAGTTCGAGGGGAAACAGCGCGTCGGGCACGGCGACGCGATCTACGGGTTCGCCACCACCTTCGCCGCGCTGCCGACCGAGAGGGTCGGGGTGGTCGTGATCGCCTCGCGCGACGGCGCGAACGCCGTCACCGGGCGCATCGCCGACGACGCGCTGCGGTGCATGCTCGCGGTGAAGGCCAAGAAGCCCCTACCGGCCATCACACCGGGCACCGCCCCGCTCCCGCCCGAAGAGGTCTCGCAACTCGTGGGGCGCTACCGCAACAGCACCGGCGCCGTCGCGAGCATCACCGCCGGCTCCGGCGGCGTGTACCTCCAGTCATCGAACCGCGGCGACCGCGTGCGCGTACGGAAGTCGGGCGACAGGTACGTCTTCGACTACGCGACCGCAACCAGCGGCGGCATTGACCGCCTGCGCGGCGCGCTGATTATTAACGGCAGCGCGTTCGTGAAGGACGCGCCCGCGACCGAACCGCCGGCCGACGCGCCCGCGAAGTATGCGGGGCTGATCGGCGAGTACGGCTGGGAGCACCTGCCACTCATCATCTACGAGCAGGACGGGAAGCTGCACGCGCTCATCGAGCACACCGAAATCGACGTGCTGACGGAGGAGAGCGCTAACGTGTTCCTGTTCCCGGCGAACGGCGGCATGTACCACGGCGAAAAGTTGGTGTTCACCCGGGACAGGACGGGGCGCGCGACGAAGGTGGTCGCCGCAAGCGTGCCGATGGAACGCCGCAAGACCCACGGCGACGCGGGCGGAACCTTCAAGGTCAAGCCGGTGCGGGCCCTCGACGAGGTTCGCAAGGGCGCGCTCGCCGCGAAGCCGCCGGAAGAGAAAGGCGAGTTCCTGAAGCCCGACCTTGTGGACCTTGCGACTGTTGAGGGGGTGAAGTTCGACGTCCGGTACGCGACCGACAACAACTTCCTCGGCACGCCGTTCTACTCCTCCGCGAAGGCGTTCGTGCAGAAACCCGCCGCGGAAGCCCTCGCGCGCGCCCACGCTAAGCTGGCGGCGCGGGGCTACGGCCTGCTGGTGTTCGACGCGTACCGGCCGTGGCACGTGACCAAGATGTTCTGGGACGCGACCCCCGAGAAGTTCCACGGGTTCGTTGCGGACCCGGCCAAGGGCTCGCGCCACAACCGCGGGTGCGCGGTCGATCTCACGCTGTACGACGTCAAGACCGGCAAGCCGGTCGACATGGTGAGCGGGTACGACGAGTTCTCCGACCGCGCGTTTCCCGACTACATGGGCGGCACCTCGCGCCAGCGCTGGTTCCGCGACCTGCTCCGCACCGCGATGCAAGCGGAAGGGTTCAGCGTGTACGAAGAGGAGTGGTGGCACTTCGACTACAAGGACTGGAACAAGTACCCCATTCTGAACAAGACTTTCGAGGAGCTCAAGACGCGGTAGCGCGCTCGACTCGAACCGGCGTCAGCGCACGTCCCGGGGCATCGGGGCCGGCTCGACGTTCACGTCGCGCCCGCGGCCCCAACCGCCCGGCCCGATCCCGGGGAACCCGCCGCGGAAGTCCGGCACGCGCCCGCAGCCCTCGCCCCGCGGCCCCGTCGGTGCCATCCCGGGGCCGCCCGGGGACCCCGGCCCGCGCCCGGGCTGGCCCGGTTGCAGGCCGTGGTGAGCGTGGATCGCGCCGATGATCTTGCGCGCCGCGACCGCCTTCGCCGGGTCGTTGCCGCCCGCCAGCGCCTCGAGCGCAGGGACCGCCGGCGGGCCGACCGCCACCAGCGCGCCGCGGGCGCTGTCTCGCACCGTGTCGTGCGGGTCGGTGATCCTCTCCAGCAGCACCTTCACCCACGCGTCCACGGTCGCGTCCGGCTTCGGGGGTTGCCCCTTCTTGTCGTCGCC
>JBJSXS010000309.1:0-8143 GCA_046086545.1 Gemmata sp. | reverse complement strand
GGCTTTCAACCCGTCCGCGGGTGCCCTGCGACGAATCCCCCGGATGGTTCGTTCGGACGGTTTGACTTGCACCCCGGTGGCATTTCCTTGTGAATCACCTGCGGCCCGGCATGCAGGAGCATGTTCGACCGCAGGTGCTATGCTTGGTCCCATCGAGTCGTGGTCGAGTAGCAAACGGTTGGCCGCCAGGGCGCAGAGGCTGATGACGACGTTCGCGGTGAGCGACGCCCCGGCCAGTTGGCTAAGATCGAGTTCATGCGGTTGCATAACGGCGTTCGGGAGGTGTGCAACGTGCAGTGCTGCCCGGCGCGCGATTGTCGGTCGTGTTCGATGAAGCACCGGCGATGGCACCGAACACTGTCATGCTGCCTGAACATACCCTCGCCGAGGTAGGCGGGATGCAGGGCAGGGCCCAAGCATGATCGGAACCGAGACAACAACAAGGATAATCGACGGGCTTTTCCTCTCGGTCGGTAGAGATGCGGCTCTGTGATTTCTCGATCCGTTATCTGCCGGGATGGCTACTTGGCCGGCTGATCTGCGCGGGCCCGTCGGTCATGCCAGAATACCTTTTACTAGTTCGCCGTGGACGTCGGTAAGGCGGAAGTCCCGGCCCGCGTGCCGGTAGGTGAGTTTGGTGTGATCCAGCCCGAGTAGGTGAAGCATTGTCGCGTGCAGGTCGTGGAAGTGGACCTTGTCGGTGGCCGCATAGAAGCCGTACTCGTCGGTGGTGCCATAGCTCGTGCCGGCCTTCACCCCGCCGCCGGCCAGCCAGTAAGTGAACGCGTGCGGGTGGTGGTCGCGGCCGTCCTTGCCCTGGGCCGTCGGGGTGCGCCCGAACTCCCCGCCCCACACCACCAGCGTGTCCGCCAGCAGCCCGCGCCGCTTCAGGTCGGTCAGCAGCCCGGTGATCGGCCTGTCCACCTCCAGCGCGTTGCGCCCGTGCCCCTTTCGCAGGTCGCCGTGCTGGTCCCAGTGGTAGCTGTGGGAGCACTGGACGAACCGTACCCCGGCCTCGGCGAACCGGCGGGCCATCAGGCACTGCCGCCCGAACCCCGCGGTGACCGGGTCGTCCATGCCGTACAGCGCCTTCGTCTCTTTCGTCTCTTTGCTCAGGTCTTGCACCTCGGGCGCGGCCGACTGCATCCGGAACGCCATCTCGAACGACTGGATGCGGCCCTCCAGCGCCGCGTCGGGGCCGGACTCGGCCAGTCGCTCGCGGTCCATCGCGCCGAGCAGGTCGAGTTCGCGCCGCTGCTGCTCCCGCGGGGTGCTGCCAGCGATGAACGGCACGGTGGCCTTGTCCGAGGGGATGCCGGCGTTGCCGAGCGGCGTTCCCTGGTAGATGGCCGGCAAAAACGCGGACGAGTAGTTGTTCACCCCGCCGTGCGAGAGCGACGGGCAGATGGTCACGAACCCGGGCAGGTCGCGGTTCTCGGTGCCCAGCCCGTAGGTGATCCAACTGCCCATGCTCGGCCGCACGAACGTGTCGCTCCCGGTGTGCAGCTCCAGGAGCGCGCCCCCGTGCCGCGAGTTCGAGCCGTGCATCGACTTGATGAAGCACAGGTCGTCAACGACCGTCGACAGGTGCGGGAACAGTTCCGAGACGGTCGCCCCGCTCTGCCCGTGCCGTTTGAACTTCCACGGCGAGGCCAGCAGGTTGCCGGTTTCGCTCGACACCACGCGCGGCTTCGGGAACGGCAGCGGCTTGCCGTCGTCCGCCGTCAGTTTCGGCTTGTGGTCAAACGTGTCGACGTGGCTCGGCCCGCCGTGCATGAACAGGAAGATCACCCGCTTCGCCTTCGCGGGGAAATGCGGCTTCTTCGGGGCCAGCGGATCGGCGGGCTTTGCCTCCGACGCGGCCAGCAGGTCCGCAAGCGCGAGCAGGCCGAACCCGGTGCCGGCCGAACGGAGCATGTCGCGGCGCGAGAACATCGGCGGTCACTCCACGAAGGCGAATTCGGCGGACGAGAGCAGCACCCGGCAGAGGCTTTGCCACGCTTTCAACTTCTTGGCGTCGGTCGACGCGTCCGATGCGGCCAGGAACTTCAGCACCCGGTCCGTCTCGGCGGGCGCCGGCGGGCGAGAGTACACGCGGCGGTACGCCTCGCGCACGCGCCCGGCGTCGTCGCCCGGCGCCTCGAGGAGCGACTTGGCGAACCCGCTCGCGCTCTGGTCCGCCACGGCGCTGTTCAGGTGGAACAGGGCCTGTGCCGGAACGGTCGTCTGCGGGCGCGCCCCGGAGGGCGTGGACGGGTCGGGGAAGTCGTTCGCCTGGAACACGTCGAACAGCCCGCTGCGGATGACCGGCAGGTAGATCGACCGCCGCGGGGAGGTGAAATCGACCGCCCCGCGGCCGCCCGTCGTGTTCACGTACGCGCGGTTGTTGGTGGCGAGCAGCGTGCCGCCGGCCTTGCGGTCCAGCACACCGGCGACGGCCAGCATCCCGTCCCGCAGTTCCTCGGCGTCCAGCCGGCGGCGGTTGAACCGCCAATACAGACGGTTTTCCGGGTCGGCGCGAAACTTGTCAGCGCTGTACTCGCCGCCCATCCGGTAGGCGGCCGACGTGACGATCAGCCGGTGCAGGTGCTTCACGCTCCACCCGGACGCGACCAGTTCCGCCGCGAGGTGGTCGAGCAGTTCCGGGTGCGTGGGGCGCTCGCCGAGCCGTCCGAAGTTGTCCGGCGAGCGGACCAGTCCGGTGCCGAAGTGCCCGAGCCAAACGCGGTTGGCCATCACGCGGGCCGTCAGCGGGTTAACACTCGACGCGACCCACTCGGCCAGCTCCAGCCGCCCGCTGCCCTTCGCGACGGGCGGTTGCATGTCCCCTGCGATGATGGCCGGGAACCGCCTCGGTGCCTCGGCGCCGAGCGTCAGGTGGTTGCCGCGCAGGTGAATGCGGATGTTCTGAGGCCGCGCGTCGTCCTCGACCGCCATCGCTTCCGCGACGGCCGGTTTGGTCTTCTCAACGGCGGCGAGTTCGTCTTTAGCCGTTTTGACTGCCGTGGCGGTGGCGGGATCGACCGCCGCGTCCAGTTCCGGGGTTCGCTTGAACGGCCCGTTGGGGTCACTTGCGAGCTTCGTCAGTTCGTCCGCGGCGGGGAGCTTGTCTTTCCACTTCTCGGCTAGTTTCACCCACGCCCGCACGAGCGGGAGCAGCAACCGCTTCTCCTTCGCTAACTCTTCCGCCGTCGGACCGGCAGTCGCGCTCTGCTCCTTCGATAGCGGCAGTAGGGCGAGTTTGTCGAAGTGCGGGAACGGCCCGGCGCACTCCAGGCGGACGGTCGTCTTGCCCTTCGCGAGGGTCACCACCGCCTCGGCGAACCACTTCTGCCCGTCCGGGTTCCACGACCCGGTGACTTCGCCGGCCGCGTCCTTGCGCAGTTCCTTACCGCCGACCGACAGAACCGTCGGGCGCGCGGTCTCGGCGGCGTACCGGAGGGCGATCTGGTACGATCCCTCGGCGGGCACCTCGACGTCGTACTCGGCGACGTTCGGCACCTTGCCGCCGTTGATGATGACGCCGATGCCGGCGCCGTACCCGTCGGTGACTTTTATCGCGTTGCCGCGGGTGTAGTTCTCCGCCTCGACCAGCACCGCCCCCTTCAGTTCGCCCTTCGCCGGATCGGCGACCAGCAGCCGCAGCGGGTCGCGGCGGCGGGCGAGTTGCAGCCCGACCTCGGCGTACAAGACCGCCCGCTTGCGCTCCGCGTCGAGCCGGGTCGTCACCGCGCCGCGCAGGCGCCCCTCGGCGGCCCTCGCCGCGTCGCTGGCGGCGGCCCGCTTCTTGTCGAACTCGGCCAGCTTGGCGGCGCTCTCCGCAGAGCCGATAGGGCGCTCGTGCCACTGAGCCACCACGCCGTAACTCCGCATGCTCTTGGTGGAGTAAAACATGCCGGCGAGTGCGTAGTAGTCGGCCTGCGTCAGCGGATCGAACTTGTGGTCGTGGCAGCGGGCGCAACCGAGCGTCAGACCGAGGAACGCCTGTCCGAGCGTGTCCACCTGCTCGTCGATGATGTCCATTCGCATCTTCATTGGGTCGTCTTCGGCCAGCATCTTCGGACCGATGACGAGGAACCCGGTGGCAGAGAGCCGGTCGGCCCGCTCCTCAGGTGTCCCGCCGGGCAGCAGGTCGCCGGCGATCTGCTCCTTGACGAACTGATCGTACGGCTTGTCTGCGTTGAAACTGCGGACCACGTAGTCGCGGTATCGCCAGGCGTTGCCGTGGGCGAGGTTCTCGTCCATCCCGTTACTGTCGGCGTACCGGGCCACGTCCAACCACCGCCGGCCCCACTTCTCGCCGTATGCCGGCGACGCGAGCAACCGGTCGATCACCTTGTCCCACGCATCGGGCGAGGTGTCGGCTGCGAAGGCCTCGACCTCGCCGGGGGTGGGCGGCAAGCCCGTCAGGTCGAACGTCACCCGGCGGATGAGCGTCCGCTTGTCGGCCTCCGGGGCGGGCTTAAGCCCGGCCTTTTCCAGCCGCGCGCGGATGAAGTGGTCGATCGGGTTCTTGGCTCCCGGCTTCTGTCCCGTGAACTCCCCTTTTTGAACCGGCTGGAACGCCCAGAACGCCTTCTCCTCATTTGTGAACGTGCGAACGGCGGCGGGCTTCGCGGGGCCGGGCACGACCGGTTTGGCGTCCGGCCACACCGCACCGGCCTTCACCCACGCGACCAGGGCGACAATGTCCGCAGCGGACAGCTTCTCCTTCGGCGGCATCTTGAGCTGCTCGTTGTGCCGCACCGCGGTAACGATCAGGCTCTGCTCCGGCTTGCCGGGCACCACCGCCGGCCCGCTCTCACCGCCTCTGAGCATGGCCGCCAGCGAGTCGAGGCGCAGGTCGCCCTTCTGTTTCTGCTCGCCGTGACAGCCGAAGCACTTCGCCACCAGAAGCGGACGAATGACCTTCTCGAACTGCTCGTCCGGGGCTGCCGCGTGCAAGTCGGCGCCGAAAGCTAGGAGGCATACGGCGGTCAACAACCGTTGCACGGTGACGGCTCCGATGGAAAGCGGGAACAGTTAGTGGGACGACCGGCGACCGGCGCCGATAGGCAGGAGTATGCGAGATATGTTAACCGTCCGGGCACTGTGCTGCAACATTGCACCACGCAGAGCAATCACCATTTTCCGATGGACGCTGGGTGGTCGAACGACTTCGCTGGTGAGCGATTCAGGCGGCTCGTAGATGAGCGACCGCGTGCAGTGACCGGCGGTCGTGTCGCTGTCCTCTCGGTCGGCGTTGCTGCTGCACCGCGCGCCGGGGCGGAACATGCCCCGATTCAATCAACAGGTTGCCCGGTGTGATCGCGCCCGCGCGGTGGCGTAGGCTATCTAGCAGTTCCCGAAGTTGATTCAGCCGCCGTGAGGTTTGTTTAACCACCTGCCCTCGGGCGGCAGCCACTCGCCATCCGCGTCGTGGACGGAGATTCTTGCCCCCGGCCGGGCGAACAGTCCTCGGTCTTTTGCAATGCATGACATCGGAACGGCTCGGCGAGTTTGTTCGCGCCTCGGAACATCGGCGCCCGTCGCGTGCGGCCCCACCGCGCTCACTTCTTGGCACCGGGGCGCTTCGGTTCGGCCAAGAGGTAGAGGGCGGTGTCAGTGCGAACGAGCAACCCGCCGCCGCCCGCAGCGGGGGTCGCCTGTGTGCGGCCGGCGAGTTCGTTCCGGCCCACCTGTTGGAACTCGTCTGCTGCCTTGAACAGCACCGTCTTGCCGTCGTCGGCGAACGCGTACACCGTGTCGTCTCGCACCAGCAGCGACGCGCTGTACGTGCCCGGGAACCGCTCGGTCCACTTGAGCTCACCGGTCTTCGCGTCGAGGCATGTGGCGACGCCCTGGTCGGAGACCATGAAGAGCAACCCGCCGGCGGCCACCGGCGACGGCACGTTCGGCACGCCCTTCTTGTGCCGCCATGCGACGTGGGTCGCGGTCACGTCGCCCGTGCCGTCCGGGCGGATCGCCATCAACTCGTGGTTGAAGTACCCGCTGGACACGTACACCAGCCCGTTCGCAAACACCGGCCGCGGGACGTTCGAAAACCCAGTGTAGGTGACGCGCCACAGCTCCTTACCGGAGTCCGGGTCGTAGCTGTACACGCATTGCGCGCCCGGGATTACGATCTGGTCCTTGTTACCGACGCTGATGACGAGCGGTGTGGAGAACGCGCGCCGCTCGTTGGGCGCCTTCTTGGCCGCCGCCGTCCGGTCGGTCCGCCAAGCCTCCTTGCCGGTGGCGGCGTCTAGCGCGACCACGAACTGCGAGTCGGCCCCGTCGCACGGGAGGATCACCAGCCCCTTGTACGGCACAGGCGAACTGCCCGGGCCGGTTTCGTAGTTCACCTTCAGTGCGGTGTTGCGCCACAGCACCTTGCCGGTCGCGGCGTCCACACAACCCACCCCGTCGCTCCCGAAGGACGCGACGATTTTTTCGCCCACGACGGCCGGGGTGGGCGACGCCGGGGTGTTGCGCGCGTGCAGCGCTTGCGGCTTGGCGACCGTGAACAGTTCGACGTCGTGTTCGGCTCTGCCCGACCCGAGATCGAAGGCCAGGACGCGGAGGCTCGTGCTCGTGCCCGCGCCCTTTTCCGCAACGGCGGTCGTCGCCCACACCTTGCCCGCGGCGACCACCGGGGACGACCAACCCTTGCCCGCGACGGGGGCCTTCCACGCGACGTTCTTCGTCTCGCCCCACGCCGCCGGGACGGGCTCTTCGATGTGCCCCTGCCCGCCGGCCCCACGGAACTGCGACCATGTGGGCGGCTCTGCCGGGGTCGCGCCCGTCGCGGACAGCAGTAGCACCAGCGTCGCATTCAACCGCATCGCCGCCTCGGGGTCAGGAAATGATGTCCTGGATGACGCGCCCGGCCACGTCGGTGAGCCGGAAGTCGCGGCCGTTGTGCCGGTAGGTGAGCTTCTCGTGGTCGAGGCCCATCAGGTGCAGGACCGTGGCCTGGAGGTCGTGAACGCTCACCCGGTTCTCGACGGCCTTGTATCCGAACTCGTCTGTGGCGCCGTAGTGGGCGCCGCCCTTCGCCCCGCCGCCGCAGAACACCGTCGTGTACGCCTGCGGGTTGTGGTCGCGGCCCTTGCTCCCCTGCGAGTCCGACGTGCGGCCGAACTCGCCGCCCCAGACGACCAGCGTGTCCCTCAGCAGCCCGCGCCGTTTCAGGTCGGTGAGCAGCCCGGCGAACGGCACGTCGGTCATCATCCCGCAATCGCGGTGGTTCACCTGGATGTCGCTGTGCCCGTCCCACGGCACGTCAGCGACCGCGCCGCCGGAGATGCGGTTGGTGGGGCTGAACACCTGCACGAACCGCACCCCGCGCTCGACCAGCCGGCGGGCCATCAGGCACTGCCGGCCGAAGGTGGCGCAGTCCTTGTTGTCCAGCCCGTACAGCTTCTTCGTCTCTTCCGTCTCGGCCGCCAGGTCGAGCGCCTCGGGGGCGGCCGCTTGCATCCGGTACGCCAGCTCGAACGAGCGGATGCGCGCGGACAGGTCCGGCTGGTCGCCGCGGAGCTTCTGGTGATCCAGATTCGCTTCGCGCAGCAGCTCCAGCTGAGCCCGCTGGCGCGAGTCGGTCATCCCCTGAAGCGGGGCCACGTCGCGAATCGACTCCTTCTGGCGGGCGTCGAGCAGCAAGGGCTGGTGCGTCTTGGGTAGGAACCCGGGCGACCAGATGCCGTCGTCGCCGCGCGGCTTGGCGTCGTGCATCACCACGAACGCGGGCAGGTTGTCGTTGACCGAACCGAGGCCGTAACTGAGCCACGCGCCCATCGTGGGGTAGCCCGGCCGGGTCACACCGGCGGCCAGTTCCATCGAAGCCGGGGCGTGGTTGTTCGCGACCGAGTGGCAGGAGTGGACGAGCGCCAGGTCGTCCGCGTGTCTCGCGACGCTGGGGAACACGTCGGACACCCACGTACCGGACTTGCCGTGCTGCGCCCACTTGAACGGCGACGCGAGGCACTTGCCGCTGGTGGTGAAGAACCCAGTTTTGGGGTCGGCGCCCGCGAGCTTCTCCCCGTCGCGCTTTTGAAGGGCCGGTTTGTAGTCGAAGGTGTCCACCTGTGACGGCCCGCCGGTCATGAACAGCCAGATGACGCTTTTGGCCCGCGGCGCGAAGTGCGGACCCGCGTCGGGT
>JBJSXS010000308.1:0-6881 GCA_046086545.1 Gemmata sp. | reverse complement strand
GCCGCCGGTCGAACTCGCGGCCCGCGACGCGCTGCCGCGGGTGCTCGACCTGTTCGACGAGCCGGGTTCGCTCGACTGGCTCTCCGCAGTGGACACGACCGGTGCCGGGCTGCGCGACCTGGGGCACCGGTCCGAGGCGCGCAACGTCTCGGACCTCCGGGTCCGCGGCCCGGGCGACGGGGAGCCGTCGATTCCGACCGCGCTGGGCGCCCCGAACTGGACCGGGCTGCGCACGCTGCACCTGTCCGACGGGCTGGTCTCCCGAGCGACGGCCGAAGCGCTCCTCCGCCTGCCGAACCTGCGCACGCTGCGCCACCTCCGCCTCCGCGCCCACGACGCCTGGGTCGCGGACCCGGTGCGCACGCTCGCGGTCGACGGGTTCACCGAGCTGCGCACGCTGGGCATCGAGGCGTGCGGCCTGGGCGACGAGGCGGCCGAGGTACTGGCGAGCTGCGCCGACCTCAAGAACCTGCGGCACCTCGAACTGCGGGACAACAGCATCACCGGGCGCGGGGTCACGGCGCTGCTGACCTCGCCGCACCTCGCGAACCTCGTGTACCTGGGGCTGGAGCGCAACCCGTGCGCCGGGGTTGACACGAATGGCCTCGCGGGCGCGGCTCCGGGCCGCCTGCGGCTGTTCCATGCGCACGGGGCGCGGCTCCGGGCCGCGGACGTGGAGGCGCTGGCGCGGTGCCCGCGGGTCCGCACCGCGCACTACTTCGACGTGGACGACAACGGGCTGGACGCGTCCGCGGTTCACGCGCTGGTCCGCGGCGGCGGGGACTGGTGCCCGCCGATCCTGTGGATGGCGTACAACGCCATCGACGACGGGGGCGCCAAAGCGCTCGCCAACTGGAAGGCCGCCTCGAACCTGAGGGCGCTGCACGTCAAGTACAACAGCATCACCGACGCGGGCGTCGGCGCCCTGCTCGGCAGCCCGCACCTGGCCAACCTCGACGCGCTGGGCGTGGACACAGCCACCCCGGAGATGGCCGCGCGGTTCAAGCGGCCCGTCCGGTACTGAGCGCCGGCGGCCCGGTCTCGTATCCTGACCGAACGGCCCCTTACTCTCCATCCGCTCGCGCACCTCTGATGTCTGTTTCACTGTGTTGCCCGTGGCGGTCGGTGTGGCTGGCGCGCGGCGTCGCGCTGGTCGCCCTGGCGACCGGCGTGCCGCTGTTCCTGCGCGCGCCCCCGTGGTGCGACCTGACGCTGTACCAGATGGCCGCCCGGAACATCATCGAGGGCGGGACGCACTACCGCGACGTGTTCGACACCAACCTGCCCGGGTTCGTGTGGGCGCTCACCGCGATTCAGTTCGTGTTCGGCGAAAGTGTCGTCGCGGTGCGCGCGGCCGACCTGCTGATCGTCGCGGGGGTCGTCGCGCTGATCGACCGCGTCGTGGCGCGGGCCGGCGCTTCGCTCGCCGGGCGGTGGTGGGCCGTCGCGGGCGCGGCCGTGTTTTACCCGTTCACCGTCGAGATGTCGCACGCCCAGCGCGACACGTGGATGGCGCTGCCGGTGCTCGCCGCGCTCGCGCTTCGCCTGCGGCGGCCGCCGGGGGCGGGGGCGGCCGCCGTCCGCGCGTCCCTCTGCGAAGGCGCGCTGTGGGGCGCGGCGGTGTGGGTGAAACCGCACGTCGTGGTGATGGCAGCGGCCGTGTGGCTGCTCACCGCGCGGCGGTTGGCCGGCGAACGCCCGCGGCCGTGGCGCGCGCTCGCCCCCGACCTCCTGGGGAACGTCGGGGGCGGCCTCGCCATCGGCGCGGCAGGGGTCGCGTGGCTGTTCGCCACCGGCACCTGGGGGCCGTTCGTGGACGTGTTCGCGAACTGGAACCCGGGCTACCTCGACCTCGTGCTGTACGAACTGAAGGACCGCGAGGCACAACAGCTGTACTGGTTCCCGCCGTGGAGCCTCGGGCTGATCCCGACCGTGCCGCTCGCGGCGGCCTCCGTGCTCGACATGCGGCCGTGGTCGAGCCGAGCTCCCGCGGGCCCGCGAGGGTTCGTCGGCCGGTGGCTGCCCGGCGCGCTCTGGGACCGCGAAGCGGGCGCGGACGCGCGCTTCGCCCGCGGCGCGCTGGGGGCGCTGTACCTCGCGTGGGCCGCGCAGGCGTACTACCTCCAGCGCGGGTTCGAGTACGCGCACATTCCGGAAACGCTGCTGATGCTCGGCGTGTGGGCGTCGCACCGGTGGGCGTGGGTGCCGCTCGTGCTGTTGTGGCTCGCTGTCACCACGAGCGCGTGGGCGCTGGCCGGCACGAGCCTCGGGGCTCTGCCCGGGGAAGCGCGAGAGCACCACCTCCCGAGCCACCCGATGTTCCGGGCCGACCGGCTCGCGCTGTGGCCCCGGTGCTGGAACCCGACCTTGAGCGACGCGGAGCGGTACGCGCTGTGGGACGCGCTGCGGCTGCACCCGCCGCACGAGGCCGTCATCAGCTGGGAGGAGTTGGATGAGGTCGCGCGGTTCCTGCGCGCCCAGGGGGTGAGTGACTACGAGATGATCGCGTGGTTCGACTCGCCGCACGCGCTGTACATGACGATGCACCTGAAGCCCGGCACGCGGTTCATGCACGTCAACACCGCCATGTCCATCGGGCAGTGGCGCACGGACGAGCCGGGCGCCCCGCGGAGCGGGCGCGCGAAGGTGATGGACGAGTTGAGGACGCGCACGCCCCGCGCGCGGTTCGTGGTGAACGATTTGGCGTGGGTCACGCTGTCGGCCGCCACCGCCGAGCAACGCGCCGCGTGGACGGCGCCGGCGCGGAAGCCGCCAGAGTACCTGCTGCCGGCCGAGACCCCGTACCCGCAGGAGTTCCCGTTCAACCAGCCGACGGTGTTCCGCACGAGGAACAACACCGGGCGGTACGTCGTTCACGCGCTCCGCACGCGCGGGCACGACACGGCGGCCGAAATCGCCGTCACGGAGGGCGCGCGGAGCGTGGTCCACGGCACCGTCTGGGCCCGGCCTTAGCGCTTCGGGTTGACCGCGGCGCCCCACTTCCGGCATCATCCCCGCCTCTCGGCTCTTACGCAGGAGGCGGCGTGCGCACGTTCACGTTCTCGCGGTTCACCACCCGGCTGCGCGCCGCGTACGCCGCCGACCCGCGCCGGCCCCGCGCCGCGTTTCTCGCGGTGCTGGCGGTGGTCGTCTCCCTCATGAGCGTCAAGTACGCGGCCAAGATCGCCAAGCCGGGCGACACCGGGCAGCAGAGCCGGTCCGCGTTCCTGCGGTGGCGCGAGATGGTGAACGGGGTGTTCGCCGGCGAGAACATCTACGTCGGCAAGAACGAGTACCCGAACCCGCCGGTCATGGCGCTGGTCCTGCGGCCCTTCGCGGCGCTGCCGCCGACCGCCGGCGCGTTGGCGTGGTTCTACACCAAGGTGCTGCTCGCGGCCCTGGCCGCGGTGTGGGCGTTCCGCCTGCTGGAAGATAACGGGGGAGAGTGTGAGCGGGCCGCACAAGCGAGTCGCGCGCCCGACCCGGGCGCGCCTGCCGCCCTCACCCCTTCTCTGCGCCGGGACCTCGCGCGCGCGGCCGCGGTGACATTGTGCCTGGCGCCGCTGCTCGGCGACCTGTTGCACAACAACGTGAACATCTTCATCCTGTTCCTGGTGGCCGGGTGCCTGGAGGCGTTCCGGCGGCGCCTCGACGCGCTCGCGGGCCTCACCCTCGCACTCGCGATCGCCTGTAAGGTGACCCCGGCGCTGTTCGTCGCGTACTTCGCGTACAAGCGGTGCTGGCGGCTGCTCGCGGCCGCGCTGGTCGGCCTCGCGCTGTGGCTCGCGGTGGTGCCGGGATTAGTGTTCGGGTTCGACCGCAACAACGAGCTGCTGCGCGGCTGGTCGGCCCTGATGATCGAGCGCCCGCTGCTGAAGGGCGAGGTCACGACCGAGCACCCGAACCAGGCGGTGACCGGGTTCGTGTACCGGCTGTTCACGCACAGCCCGTCGTACATCGTGTACGAGAAGACGCCCGAGGGCGACATCCCGACCCCGGGCGAGTACCACACCCTCGTGGACATCGGGCGCCCGGCCGCGTGGGTCGTCGTGAAGGCGCTCACGGCGCTGTTCGCGCTCGCGGTGGTGGTCCTGTGCCGGGCGCCGGTGCGCGGCGCCGCCGACCCGCGGCAGGGCTGGCGCGTCGCGGCCGAGTGCGGCCTGATCTGCCTCGGCATGTTGCTGTTCAGCGAGCGCACGTGGAAGCACCACGCGGTCGTGCTGCTGCTGCCGTTCGCTTCGCTGGCGTACGCGGTCGCGGCGGTCGAGTTGCCGCGCCGCGTGCGCGGGCTCGTCCTCGCGGTGCTGCTGCTCTCGCCGGTCCTGATGGTCGCACCCGGCCTGCTCGGCGGGCGCGGCGCGGACCTGGCCCTTGTGTACGGCACGCACACGGTCGCGTTCGTGCTTCAGGCGGTAGCGGTGTGCGCGGTGCTGGCGTGCCGGTCGGACCGACTGGGTGGGGCGTGCGGGTTGTGCGGGTCCGGTGGCGAGCCGATTCCCGGTTGACCACGCGGAACGGCTGCGGGGTATGGGTATACTGAGCGGAGATGGAGTTCCCTCTCCGAGTACCCCAAATGTGCGCGAAGAGACCCACCCCCCAGCCCCGTTACTGGCGGGAGGGGGGCAACGGCGCATGCCACTCGTTCGCGTCACCGGCGCGCAGGGAGGGGCGCTCGTACTCCCGGCAGGGAGGTAGCTGGGGGGTCGGACTCTTTGCCCTTCTACTCGCCACAAGTGCATTCGCGCAACCGCCCGCGGGCGAACCCGTCAAGAAAGCTCCCGACACACCAAAAGTTGAAAAGGCCGACAGGACCGAGAAGGCCGACGCGAAGCCCGCCGTCGTCAAGCTGCCGGACGGCACGTTCCTGTGGGTCGGACCGTCGGAGGGCGTCACCCTCGCGCCGCAGGCGTTTCAGAAGCTGCTCGATCAGGGTGAACAGCTCAAGAAGGAACTGGCCGCGCGGAAGCCGGTCGCGCCGAGCGGGTGCGCGGTCCGCGCGCGCGTCGAGAAGCGTGGCGAGCAGTTCGTCGCGGTCCTCAAGCTCACGTACACGTTCCGCACGGCGCAGGCGAACAGCGCGGTCGCGCTCGGCGGGCGCCGCGCGTTTCTGCTCGGGGCCGCGCTCGACGGAGCCAAACTTCCGGTCCTGGACACCGCCGAGGACGGGTTCGCCGCGCTGGTCGAGGCGGCGGGCGACCACGCGCTCGTTCTGGACGCCGAGGTGCCGGTCACCGCGCACGGCCTGAAGACCGAGGTCGGCTTCGACTTCGGGCTGCCCCGCGCGCCGATCACCACACTCGCGCTCGACCCGCCGCCCGGCGGGGTGGCGCGCGTCACCCTCATCACCAAAACGCCGGACCCGACCCGGCCGGCCGAAGCCCGGCGCACCACCGTCGAGCTCAAGCAGCTGGTTGCGAAGGGGGGTGAGGCCGGGTTCCCGCTCGGCCCGGTCGAGTCGCTCGAGGTGACGTGGGAGCCGCCCGCGGCGGTCGCGCAGCCGGCCGACCAGGTGCAGAGCGCCGACCTGGACGTGTCCGTGGTGCTGACCGAGGGGTCGGTGGAGGCGACCGCGAAGGTGCGGGTGCGCGGCCCGGGGCGCGACTGGAAGCTGGTGGCGCCCGTTACGGCGGACGTGAGCGTGGACCGGGTTGCGGCGGCCGGCGACACCGGGCCCGCGCTTCAGCCGACCGTCCAGCGCCCCACCGCACCGAACCAGCCCGTGTGGCAGATCGCGCTGCCGGCCGGCTCGACCGGGGCCGACTGGCAGGTCACCGCCGTGGTGCGCCAGGCGCGCCCGAAGGCCGGCGCGAAGGCCGCTCCCGTGCCCGTCGGGCCGTTCGCGGTTCTGGACGTGCTGCGCCAGACCGGCACCGTCCTGGTGAAGGCCGGTCCGAACACCCGGTTCGCGTTCAAGCACGGCCCGGACCTGCGGCGCGCGGAGCTGCCCGGCGGGGCCGAGGAGGACGTGAGCGCGGCGCTGTTCCGGCTCACCACCGGGCCCACCGGCGCGACCGCGGTCAGCACCCCGCTGCTGAGCGTCGAGGCGTTCCCGGTCGAGGGCGCGGTGCGGGTGCGCCCGGCGTACCGCCTCGAACTCACGGAGGCGGGCTGGAAGGTGCGCGCGGAGGTGACGGTGAAGCCGATCCGCACCGAGGTGAGCGAGTTCGCCATCGACGTGCCGGCCGAGTGGGGCGGGCTCGAGTTCGAGTTCGCCCCGGACGTGATCCAGGGCGTGAGCCAGGGCAAGGCGGAGGGGGCGTGGGTGCCGGCGACCGCGCGGCTCGTCCGCGGGACCAAACAGCCGTTCAGCGTGGTGCTGCTGGGCACGGTCCGGGTGCCGCCCGGGGCGCACGAGGCTGCGGTGCCGTTCCCGCGGTACCCGAAGGCGGTGGAGCGCGACGCGCTGATGAGCGCGACGGTGCCCGACGGCAGTGAGGTGCGCGGCACCTGGCGCGGGTGGGACGGTGAGGCCCCGGGCGCGGGGGCACAGCCGCTGGTAGCGGCGCCGGGCGCCGACGGCAAGCCGCCGAAGGTCGTGACGGCTGTCGCCTCGCGGGCCGAACTCGGGTTCGCGCGCGCGACGCTCGTGTGGCAGCCCCACCGCCCGGACGTGACCGCCGAGGTGTCCACCGACGTGACGGTGGGGGAGCGGCAGGTGACGGTGGTGCAGCAGTTCCGCCTCCGCGCGCCCGACGGGTTCGCCCGCGCGGTCAAGTTCCGCGGGCCGCCCGACGCGCTCGGCTTCAAGGCCGCCCCCGCGCTCGAGCCAGCCGGCCCGGGCGCGTGGGCCCCCGCCCCGGGCGCCGACGCGAAGGAGGCCGCGGTGCGGGTCGTCTTCGCGCTCCCGCTGCCGGCGCAGGCCGACGGCCCGCTCGCGCTGC
>JBJSXS010000307.1:0-3063 GCA_046086545.1 Gemmata sp. | reverse complement strand
CCGAGGCCGACCCGCGATCCGCGTCCGCCCACGCCGCCTGGGACTTGCTGATCGCGGACGAAGTGCATCACTTCGCCCCGCAAGGCGGCAACCGGGCCAGCCAGCGGACGCGGATGCTCCGCGAAATCCGGTTCCTGTTTGAACACCGCCTGTTCTGCTCGGCCACCCCGCACAACGGCCGCACGGTGTCCTTCACCGGCCTTCTGGAACTGCTCGACCCGATCCGGTTCCAGATGACCGCCGAGATGGACGAGCAGGACCGGAAGAACCTCCGCGAGGTCCGCGTCCGCCGGCTCAAGGACGACATCAACCGGCAGTCCCTGAAGCCGCCGTTCGCGGACCAGAAAGAGCCGGTCGCCTTGCCGGTCAAATTGTCCCCGCAGGAGGTCGAACTGTACGCGGCCGTCCGGGACTACCGCAAGCACGGCCTGGCGGCACTCGACCGGGCCAGTGCCCAGGAGCGGTGGCTCGGCCAGTTCGTCAACGCCCTGCTCACCAAGCGGCTCCTGTCCTGCCCGTTCGCGTTCGCCCGGACGTGGTGGCGGCACCTTGAGGAGGACGCCCCGGAGGACACCGGGACGCTGTTCGACATGGCCCGCGTCTCGGCCGAGCGGGCCGAGGAGCAGGCCCGCAGCGACGACGAGCGGTCCACCCTGGAGGAGGACACGGCCCGGTACTCCGGGGCCTGGCTGCGGACGAGCGGCAAGGGCCTCGACGGCCCGCAGCGGCGGGTCAACGCCGCCCTGGAGAAGCTCGGGTACGACCGGAAGCGGGTCGAGGACGCCGGCAAGGTGGCCGACCTCGCCCGCCGTTCGGACTCCAAGACGGACGCCCTCGTCGCCTGGGTCAAGAAGAACCTGTTCCAGGGCGGCAAGCTCCGCGACGACGAGCGGGTAATTGTGTTTACGGAATACAAGGAAACGCTGTGGTATCTGGAGCAGCGGCTGTTACAGGAGGGGTTCGACAAGAACACCCTGCGGCTGCTCTACGGCGGCATGACGGCCGACGAGTTTGAGTCGGTGAAGGGCGAGTTTGAGGACGCCGCCGCCCCGGTGAGGCTGCTCCTGGCGACCGCCGCGGCGTCGGAGGGCATCAACATGCAGGAGTCCTGCCGGTACGTCCTGCACTACGACATCCCGTGGTCGCCCAGCCGGCTCCAGCAGCGGAACGGGCGGGTGTCCCGGCACGGGCAGATGCGGGACGTGTACGTCCACTACTTCCGGTCGGACGAGGACGAGGACTTGGACTTCCTGTTCCACGTCGCCCAGAAGGTCGAGCAGGTCCGGCAAGACCTGGGGAGCGTCGAACGCATCTTCGACGCCGCCATCCAGCGGCACTTCCAGGGGCGGGCCACCCCGGTGCAGCAGGTCGGGCTGATCGTGGACCGGGAACTCGCCGCCAGCCCCGAGCGGCAGGAACTGGGGCAATCCGGGGACGACGAGATCGCCGCCGCCGCCCGCCGGGCCAGGGAACTGCTGGAGGGGACCGAGGCCCGTCTCGGCATCTCGCCCGACGCCCTGACCGACCTGATGCGTGCCGCCCTCGCGGTCGAGGGCCAGGGGTCGCTGGAGGAGATCGCCGGCCGGCCCGGCTTCTTCCGGCTCAAGCCGCCGCCCCGGTGGGAGGGGCTGGCCCGGCAGACGCTGACGGTCGGCACCCGCACCGACCGCATGGAGGTCGTGTTCGACGCCCGCCGGGTGACCGAGGAGGTCGGCGGGCGGGAGGTCATGCGGCTCAAGAAGCACCAGATTCTGCTTCGGCTCGGCCACCCGGTCATGCGGCAGGCCATGTCCACGCTGACCCGGCAACTGCACGACCCGACCTCGCACGACCCGGTCTACCGCTGGTCCGTCGCCGCGTTGCCGAAGACCGGGTTTGAAGCCCTCGTCGTGTTCTACCACACGGTGACGGCGGTCAACGAACTCCGCGAACCGCTCCACGACGAGGTGCTGACCACGGTCTTCCGGGTCGAGGGGGACAGGCTCGTTCCAGTCGAGGAGTCGTTCGGCCGCGAGGTGACGCGGGCCGAGTTCCTGCAGGTGAAGTCCGCCGCCCGGCGGGACGACTGGGTCCGCATCTTCCGGGGCCGGTGGTTCAAGCACCGGGGCGAACTGGAGGCGTACCGCCGCGACCGGGAGGAGGCCCTGTTCGCCTCGCTACAGTCGCAGGCGGACGTGGTGCGGGACCGGGACGTGGAGGCGACCAGGGAGGCGTACAAGTACCGCCTCCGCGAGCTTCAGGACCGGAGCCGCGAGCAGGAACTCACCAAGCTGGCCCGCGAACTCGTCCGCCAGCAGGCCGAGGTCGCCCAGCCGAGCCTGTTTGAGGAGTTCAACGAGGACGTAAAGGTCCGGCTCGGGGAGATCGCGGAGCAGATGGCGGTGCTGAGGCAGGACGTGGAGCGGACCCGCGAACTGCTGACCCGCGAGCGGGACCGCCGGCTGAAGACCGTGCTGCCGAAGCGGTACAAGCTGCGGAAGCCGAACGTCCTCCCTCTGGCCCTGGTATACCTGATCCCGGCCACCCCGGAGGACGCCCGCCCGTGACCCCGAACGACTCCCACGCCTGGTGGTCGCGGCTCCGGCATCAGGGGCTGCTCCTGTCTCCGGTAGTCATGCTGGAGCGTTATCCCGACGCCCCGGTGCCGGCCCCGTTCCACGTCACCAACCGGCTGCGGGACGCCGCCGCCCGGTTCACCTCGGCCCCGGACGGCACCGACGCCGAGAGGGCCACGCTCGCCTGGGTGGACGCCCTGCTGGAGAACTACCTCGGGCACAAGGACGGGCGGCTGGCGAGGTCGAACGACATCCCCGCCCGTCTGACGACCACGGTTCGCATCGGTTCCCAGACCCAGACGCTCCGGCCGCACCGCGTGGTGTTCGCGGACGCCGAGGGCAAGACGCCGGCCCTGCTCGTCGCCGTTGATCCGGCTGACCGGGTTGGGCGGGGCCGGGGCCGCACCGCCTACGCCCGGTTTCTGGAACTCCTCCGGGGCACGGGGCACCGGCTCGTGCTGCTCACCAATGGCCGGCAGTTGCGGCTGGTCTACGCCGGCCTCGACTT
>JBJSXS010000306.1:0-4801 GCA_046086545.1 Gemmata sp. | reverse complement strand
GCGTGCCCGACGCGGTGTCCAGCCGGACCAGGGCGCCGTCGGGCGCCTTGCCGGTCGCGGCCAGGTGAACCCTCAGCGCCGGCTCGGTCAGCCCGCGGCCGTTGTGGTCGAGGGCCTTGAAGTTCTTGAGGGCCACGGTCGCCTCCGCGCGGAACGTGCCGTCCGGGTGGCGCTGACCGACGAGCGACGCGGCGGCCTCGCCGTCGAGCACCACGTCGCCGAGGTTCACAAAATCGGCCAGCCGCGCGCGAAGCTTATTCAGGTTGATGTTCGCGGCGGCCTGCACGGTGTCGGGCGTGACGCGGGCGTTGAGCGCTATGAAGTCCGAGGTGCAGACGAGCTTATCGAACGTCGGCTGCCGGCCCTCGGCGTACCGCCCCAGGAACTCGACGTGCAGCGGCTGCTCCCACGCCACCGGCGTGCCGTCGCGAGTCGCCCGCAGCGCGGAGGTGTCCACCTTGCCCTCCCACACCGTGCCGGCGGGGTCCGCCTTGCTCGACAGACGGACCACGATTTTGCCCTCTCGCAGCTCGGTCCCGGCCTTCAGGCGAAGTAGCCGCGGCAGCTTGTCCGCGAGCGTTGCGACCTCGATGTCCGCGTTGACCGACAGACCGGCGCGGGCGAGCAGGTGCTCGGCGTCCTCGTCCGGGTCGAACGTGCCCGCCACGGACACCGAGCCCACGTCGCACGTCAGGTCGAAGCGGCGCACGCACAGGCTGCGCCCCGCGAGTTGCAGGTCCAGCGGCAGCGCGACCGAATCGAACGCGAGGCGGTCGCCGTTCAGCGCGGGTGCGGCGACGCTCAGGCGGGTCGCGCTCGCGGTGCCCGCCACGGTCGCGGTCGGTCGCCCCTGCGCGTCTTTGCCCCACGTCAGGCACACGTCAGCGGTGGCGACCGCCTCGACGCTCGTGCCCGGGCTGAACCGCTTGACGAGAGGCGCGAACGTGTCGAGCGCCAGCCCGCTGGTCCTCACCTTCGCGGAACCGGACTCGCCGACCGACGCCTCCACGTCGATCCCCCCTGTGCCGGCGGTGACGTGCAGCGCGACCGGTTCGGCGCGGTTCGCGGGGACACTCACTTTCGCAGCGATGCCCTCGATGCTCGCCCGGCGGCCGTCGTCGGCGTCGTGGACGGTGAGCGTGCCGCCGGTCACCGTCAGGCGCACCGGGGTGCGCGCGGGCGAAGGCGGCGTGCTGTCCTTCAGGTACTCCTCCAGCGCGCCCTCGATGTTCGTGGTGCCCTTCTCAAAGACGACCGCGAGCCTCGGGTTCTCAACGGTGAACTCGCCCGGGTCGGCGCGTTCCCGCGCGAGCGCGAGGAGCGTCTTCCCGGAGCTAATCTTCGGCGCGGCGAGAAGGGCACGGCCGCTCGCGTCCTTGACCACGACGTCGCGGAGCTCGACGGGCGAGAGCCAGCCCAGCGACGCACCCCCGATCTCGACGGAGCCGCGCACATTAGCTAGCGCCTCCCGCGCGACCCGATTCCGCAGGCCGGTCTTCGCCACAACCACGGGGGCGAACCAGACCACGAGCGCGAGCATGGCGGGGACCGGCAAGAGCCGGTACAGCCACCGCCGGCGCCCTTTGCTGGTCGCCGGGACAGTCGGCCGCTGCGAGGCGAGCGGCGGTGGGGTCACGGTGTCGGCGGACATGGGGTGGCCTCCTGCGCGGACAATACCGGGGCCTCTGTCTGCATCGGCAAACCCGACGCTGATTAGAGCCGCGGAGAGCGGGCGGCGGCAAGGTAAGATGTGCGAGCGGGCGGTACAGCCGTCACAATGTGAAGGGCCGCCGTCGGCGATGTGGATTTCAACAACCTGTGCAGCCGCGATCCTCTGCCGTTCGCGGCTGCACAGCCACCGGCTTCTGGTTGCTGTCCTTCGTGACTCAACGACCCAAGGCTTCCTTGAACAGTGCGAGCGTCTTCTTCCACGAGTCCGCGTCGGCGGCCTTGTCGTACTTCATGCCGTCGATCATGTGCTTGTCGGCGCCCGGCACCGTGAAGCTGTGAACCACGCCCTTGTAGGCCACAAAGTCGTACTTCACCTGCGCCGCCCCTAACGCGTCTCGGAACGCCTTGATCGCGTCGCCCGGGATGAACTTGTCGGCTTCGCCGTGGCAGATGAGCAGTTTCGCCTTGATCGCCTTTGCCTCCTCCGCGGTCGGCCTGGGCAGCGCGGCGTGGAACGTGGCCACCGCCTTCAGGTCGGCGCCGCTGTACGCGAGTTGCAGGCAGGTGCTGCCGCCGAAGCAGTAGCCGATAGCCGCGAGCTTGTCGCCGTCCACGTTCGGGAGCGCCTTGAGCTGCTTGAGCCCGGCCGCGGCGCGGCCGCGCCAGACTTTCACGTTGGCGCGCGTGAGGTCGGCCATCTTCTTCGCGTCCATCGGGTGTTCGGTCACGGCACCGTTCCCGTACATGTCCGGGGCGAACGCGACGTACCCGAGTTCCGCGAGTTGCTTGCATCGGCCCTTGGCGTACTCGTCGAGCCCCCACCACTCGTGGACCACTAGCACCCCGGGGCACTTCTCCTTGGCCGCGTCGTCGTAGGCGGCGAAGCCCTTGAGCTTCACCCCGTCGAACTCGTACTCCACGGTCTTGGTGACCACCGCGGCCCGGGCCGTTCCGGCGGCGCCGAGGGCTACCGCCAGCGCAATCACGCTTCGCAACATCGTGTGCAACTCCATGAGGTGAAGTGGGCGCGGACCTATTCTACGCGCGAGCGGCGGGGCGTCAGAGCCGCCACGGCCTTCGCGCGTGCGCCAGCACCTTGCCGGACGCGTGCAGGACCGACAGCCAGTCCCCCAAGGCCTTCGAGCAGCACACGCGATGGACGCCCGGGCCGATACATTCGGGTAGCCGATCAGTTACCCGAAGTACCACAGTGACCCGTTGGCGAGTATTTGGTGGCGTCGACAGCCGGTACGAGGGGGGGGGGCGAAACGGACGAGCCCGCCTGTGCCGATTCAGAGAGACGCGGTGGCGATGACTAGCAAAAACTGAGGAGGGCGAGCAAAGCGAAATGAGCGAGCAAGGGAGCGGCCAGAATTTAAGTGTGTAGCCGCTCCTTGCAGCTACACTCACAATCAATCCGATCAGCAGCCGGCAACATCGCCAGCGAGTTTCGTCAGCACTTCGTGGGTGAGCGCGAAAGCCACCTGGTCGCGCCCGCTGGTGGTGCGACTCGCGGCGTAACGCTTCAGCTCCGCCCGGCCCGCGGTAAAGAGCCGCACCTCGTAGTACGCCACCTGCTCGCCCCTTTTCGAAGGTGCGTCGCTGCGCAGGAGCGCCTCGCCGCGGGCGTCATCCACTTCGAGCACCCGGAGCGGTTCCAACAGGCCGGTCGCGCGCTTCGCCACGCCCTCGGCCCAATTATTGAGCGTGAAGTTCGCGGGCGCGTCCCCGCTGCGGGTGAGAGCGAACTCCCACACGAGGCAGGCGAGTTCGTCGGCCTTGTCGGCGGTCAGCCGGACGCTCCAGCCTTGCGGGAAGGTCGCCACCAGCGAGTGCCGGCCCGCGGCGACCGGGCGCCACTCACCTAACTTTGGCAGCAGCTGTTCGGCCAGCGTCATCGGAGCCTCCGATTGATTGTTGGATGTGCTCGGACCCGTCGAAGCTCAGAACGGTGGGCTGGCCGTCGGAGACGGTCTCCAGGTGAACGGGCCGCGTCCAGATGCACTGCAGGTTCGCCAGCACGTCGCGCGCCTCGTCCGCTTTCAAATCTACCCCGTGGTGCTCGTGCCGCAACAGCAGTTCGCCCCGGTTCAGGTGGTTCCCGTCGAGGACGTAGATCCACGGCTTGCCGAAGTTGGTGAGGCTGAACAGCAGCCGCTGCTTCACCACCTGGAACTCCCGGCTCTCGATCACATAGTTCTTCGTCGGCTCCTGATAGTTGAACGCAAACAGGCTGTGCTCCTTGCAGAACTCCGGGGTCAAAAACGTGTCGATGAGCGTGATGTCGTTGTGGACCTTGCGCACCTCGAAGAGCTTCTGCCGCCCGAGGCCGAGCTCCCTGTCCCAGGTGCGCCTCCTGTCCATGTCGTCGCACCCTTCCCACTCGGGGCCGAACTGCCCGGTGTTCCAGCGCCGCTCGATGTCGCGCAGCAACTCGATGCCGACCTTGTACGGGTTCAGCCGCCGCCCGCTGGTGGCCATCGTGCCCGAGTGGTGGTCCGCGTAGTCGACCACCTCCGACGGGTCCAGCACCTTCTGCGTCATGATGGTGCTGTGCCAGAACGACGCCCACCCTTCGTTGAGGATCTTGGTCTGGCCCTGCGGGTAGAAGTAGTAGGCCTCGTCGCGGACGATACTGAGCACGTCCCGCTGCCAGTTCTTCATCGGGGCGTGCTCGATGAGGAACATGAGCACGTCCTTCTCCGGGCGCTCGGGAAACCGCGCGGCGGCCCGGGCCGCGGCCCGCTTGCCCTCGTCGTCCTCCACCTTGAGCGCGCCGCGCGGGTTGATGTAGTCGGCCATGTAGGGCTTCGCCTTGAACCGCGGGGCCGCGCGCTGTTCGCCCGGGTCGTCCCCGGTCGCCCGCGGACTGAAGTCGTACCGCGAGTGGTCGTCCCGCCGCCGAATGGCCACCGAGTGAATGTCGATCAGGTCGTCGATGGACATGCACCGGTCCATGAACGCCTCGACCTCGTCCTCGCCGAACCGCTCCACGTAATGCCGGACGCGGGCCGCGTGATTCGCGATCTCGTCCATCATTTTGCGCGTCGTGTGGCCGAAGTACGCGTTGTTCTTGAAGAAGTCGCAGTGGCCGTAGACGTGCGCCATCACGAGCTTCTGATCGACGGTG
>JBJSXS010000305.1:0-7297 GCA_046086545.1 Gemmata sp. | reverse complement strand
ATGGCCACGATGGACATCATCAAGCACCACGGCGGCGAGCCGGCCAACTTTCTCGACGTCGGCGGCGGTGCCGACGTCAAGCAGGTGACGGAGGCGTTCCGCATCATCCTCTCCGATCCGAAGGTGAAGGGCATTCTGGTGAACGTGTTCGGCGGCATCGCGAGCTGCGCGACCATCGCCGACGCGCTGGTGACGGCCGGCAAAGAGGTGGGCTTCAAGGTGCCCGTGGTGGTGCGCCTCGAGGGCAACGAGGTCGAGAAGGCGCGGGCCGTCCTCGCCGCGGCTGCCAGCGAGCTGCCCACGCTGAAGACCGCCGCCGACCTGACCAGCGCGGCCAAGCTGGTGGTCGAACTGAGCAAGTGAGTTTCGTTCTTCGTCTACTGGAAAGGAATCGGAGATGACTTCGCTTCGCGCGTTGAGCGCCGCGCTGCTGCTGGCGGGGCTGGTCGTGGCGGCGCCCGGGTGCGGCAACAAGCCCGGCCCGGCGCAGGCCGAGAAGAAGGACGAGTCGAAAAAGGACGACGCACAAACGAAGGGCGACAAGACCGACCCGAAGGGCGGCACCGTCGTGGAGCCGAAGAGTTCGCTCGGGCAGGTGGAGCCGGCCGCCGACAGGGTGGCGACCGACTTCCTCAAGGACCTGGGCCAGGGCACCGCGAAGGCCGACGCGCTCTCGCCCGCGTTCCTGAAGGCCGTGGGCAGGCCGCTGGAGCTGCCCGACGACATCAAGAGCGGGGTCAGCCGCGACGCCGCCGCCCGGTGGCTCCGCACGGTGGGCGAGCACAACACGTTCACCCCGGCGCTGTTCCGCCAGCAGGCCGGCGACGCGGTGCTGTGGCACGGGTCGGTGATCGGCCCGGGCAAGTCCGGCGGGTACTCGCTGCGGCTCGCGAGGCTCGGCGGCGAGTGGAAGGTGGACTGGCTCGGGCTCTCCTCGGTGTCGCGCCCGCGGGGCACGGAACCCGGCAGCGCGGACGCCGCGTTCCAGGAGTTCGCGGTCGCGTCGTTCGCGGAGACGCTGGGCGACGCGAACGTGATGGCCGACGCGGCCCGCCCGGCGGCGCTGGCCCACCTGCTGACCCCGGACCTGCGCAAGGCGTGGGCCGGGCCCGGCGCGCAGGACGCGGCCCAGGGGTACGACTACAGCCCCGGGAACCTGCGGCTGGCGGCCATCAAGCACGGCGGCGGCACCAAGGACTTTGCCGTCGCCAGGACCGGCGAGCTGACCTACACGGTGACGCTCAACAAGCCGGCCGGCGGGCACCCCCTCGCCGTCAAGCTCGTGAAGGGCACCGCCCCGGGCGAGTGGCTGGTGACCGAAGCGAAGTGACCCGCAGCGGCGGGCGCCGGGCGCTCGGCCCGCGCTCGCCGCCGCCTGCGCCCGCCCGTATCAATCGAATAACCGACCGCCGCACCACCAGTCCGGGAACTCGCCATGAGCATTCTTGTCGATAAGTCCACCCGCGTCATCTGCCAGGGCGTCACCGGCAAGCACGGGGCGTTTCACACCGACCAGTCCCTGCTGTACGGGACGCAGTTCGTCGGCGGGGTCACGCCCAAGAAGGGCGGCACCACCTGGACCGGCGAGAAGTCCGGCAAGCAGCTGCCGGTGTTCAACACCGTGGCCGAGGCGGTGAAGGCCACCGGGGCCACCGCGAGCATGATCTTCGTGCCCCCCGGCGGCGCCGCGGCGGCCATCATGGAGGCTGCGGACGCGGGCATCACGCTCATCGTCGCCATCACCGAGGGCATCCCGGTCCTCGACATGGCGAAGGCCAAGCGGTACCTGAAGAACAAGCCGGGGGTGCGGCTCATCGGGCCGAACTGCCCCGGGGTCATCACCCCCGGCCAGTGCAAGATCGGCATCCTGCCGGGGCACATCCACAAGCCGTGCGCGCCGGGCGAGAAGGGCATCGGCGTCATCAGCCGGTCCGGGACGCTCACTTACGAGGCGGTGTTCCAGCTGACCGCGCTCGGGCTGCCGCAGAGCACCTGCGTGGGCATCGGCGGCGACCCGGTGATCGGCACGAACCAGATCGAGCTGTTGGAGATGTTCGAGAAGGACGACGGCACGTCCGCGATCTTGATGATCGGCGAGATCGGCGGCACCGCGGAGGAGGAGGCGGCGAAGTTCGTGGCCAAGAACGTGAAGAAGCCGGTGGCGGCGTTCATCGCCGGGCAGACCGCGCCGCCGGGCCGCCGGATGGGCCACGCGGGCGCCATCATCAGCGGCGGCAGCGGCAGTGCGGCCGACAAGATCAAGGCGCTCAACGACGCCGGCATCGAGGTGGCGCCCACGCCCGCCGACCTCGGCAGCGCGGTGCAGAAGGCGATCGCGCGGAAGAAGTGAGCCGGGGGCCGCTGGCGAGCGCGCCGCCGGTGCGAGGCGGCGAGCCCCCCTCGGGTTCGCCGCCTGCGCTTCTCTGTGCCGTTACTTCTCGAGCTCCTTCAGCTTCTTCTCGAGCGCGGCGCGCTCCTCTTCGAGCGCCTTGCGCGCCTTGTTTGCCGCATCGAAGTCGCCCCGCGCGGCGGCGACCTTCGCCTCGGCCTTGTCGAACGCGCCGGCGGCGACGCGGCCGAGCTTCGCGACCTCCTTGAGCCGGTCCAGTTCCGTCTGTGCCACCTTCAGCTGGCCCTCGGCCTTTGCGGCCTCGGCGGTCTTCTGCGCGACCTCGGCCTGAATCTTCGCGCTCTTGGCCTTCAGCTCGGCGACCTCCTTCGCCTTCTCGACATCGGCGAACCGGATCTGCGGGGGCGGGTCCACCGGCTTCGGGTCCACCGGGCGGATGACGCCCGGCGCCGGCCGCACGCCGGCCAGCTTCGCCTCGTCCAGCCGCTTCTTCGCGTGCTTCAGCTTGACCTCGACCTCCCGCAGTTCCGCGAGCCGGATCTCGACCTGCGTCTTGGCCAGTTCCACCTCGAACTTGGCCCGCTCGGACTCTTCTTTCGCGGCCGCGTTGGACGCGACGGCCCGGTTGATCCGGTCGAGGTTGAGCTCCGCCGCCCGGACGCCGAGTTCGGCGGCCTTGATGTGCGCCTTCTTGACCCCGACGTGGGCCTCGATCATCTCGAACTCTTCTTCCAGTTGGGCCATCTTCAGCGCCGTCACCGGGGTCGGGCGGGGCACGATCGGAAGGACCGGCTGCACGACCTTCGGCTGCGCGGGCCGCGGGGCCGGGTTCTGGTCCTGCGCGGTCGCGGCCGCGGTCGCGGCCAGCGCGCACGCCGCGACGGCAAACATCATCGGACGCATGGCTGAATCTCCGAGGGGGCCGGCCCGAGAGAGCCGAACGTTGCCCGTCTATCATACAGGCCGCCGTGGGACAAACGTGAGCGGCCGTTACGCGGGCCGCGCGGTTTCGGCATTTTCAACGCGGGCCGCGTGTGCGATGCTGGACGGGACGACCGCCACAGAAGGAGGGTCCCGTTCATGCGCCGAGTCGCTCTGCTCTTGCCACTCTCCCTCTCCCCGTTACTGTTCCTCGCCCCGTCAAACGCCGCGCCCGAGATCCCGGCCGCGCACCGGCCGGCGGCGAGGGACGTCGTCCGGTACCGCGGCGGCTGCCGCCACCCGCAGGCCGGGTGGGTGGTGCTGCACATCGAGGGCGAACCGTACCCGCGCGGGTACCAGCACGGGCGCCTGCTCGCCACCGAGATCGCCGCGTACATCCGGATGCTCGCCACCGAGCGCAGCGCGAAGGCCCCGGCCGACGGGTGGAAGTCCGCGCGGCAGATCGCGAACGCGCTGTTCCTGCGCAAGATCGACCCGGAGGTGTTGGAGGAGATGAAGGGGATCGCCGACGGCGCCACCGACGCCGGGGCGAGCTACGAGAAGCGCGACATCGAC
The DNA here is from genome assembly GCA_046086545.1 of Gemmata sp. GTDB lineage: Bacteria > Planctomycetota > Planctomycetia > Gemmatales > Gemmataceae > Gemmata. The sequence goes on along the minus strand of JBJSXS010000305.1, from coordinate 3,450 downwards.
CTGCTCGACGTCGTCACGCTGAACACCTGGATGGAGCTGGAGTCGCTGGACCCGGCGCTCGACACGATGCCGACCGCGATCGAGGGGAAGACGTTCCCGCGGCCCGGACTGCCGAAGGCACCGGCCCCGCGACCCCGCAAGGCGGACCACTGCTCGGCCTTTATTGCCACCGGCCCCGCGACCGCCGACGGCAAGATCGTGTTCGGGCACATCACGATGGCCGGCCTCACCAGCGGGCCGTTCGTGAACGTGTGGATCGACGTGGTGCCGAAGAAGGGCCGACGGTTCGTGATGCAGACGTTCCCCGGCGGCGTGTGGTCGAGCCAGGACTACTACATCAACGACGCGGGCATTCTGCTGTGCGAGACGACCATCGGGCAGACCCCGTTCGATGCCGCCGGGACGACGCTCACGAGCCGCTCACGCAAGGCGATCCAGTACGCGGAGAGCGTCGACGCGGTGGTGAAGGCGCTGACCGAAAGGAACAACGGGCTGTACTCGAACGAGTGGCTCATCGGCGACCTGAAGACGAACGAGATCGCAATGTTCGAGTTGGGCACGAAAGCCACGAAACTCTGGCGCAGCTCAAAGAACGAGTGGTTCGAGAACACCAAGGGGTTCTACTGGGGCAACAACAACGCGAAGGACGCGGCGGTGCGGTTCGAGGCGCTGCCCGCGGACGCGGACGCGCGGCCCGAGAAGGTGGAGTGGGAGCCGGACGAGCGCGACAAGGCGTGGCTGAAATTCTACAAGGACCACGCCGGGAAGATCGACGAGGCGGCCGCGAAGAAGGCGCTGTCGGACGACACGCTCGCGCAGGACACGTCGCTGGACGCCAAGTACACGACCGCGGCGCTGGCCGCGAAGCTGGCGACGCACGCGACCTACGGGCCGCCCAACGGCAAGGCGCGGAAGCCGACCGACGAGCAGAAGCGCGACCACCCCGAGATCGTGACGCTCGACCCGCACCCGTGGACGGTCCTCACCGCCCCGTGATTAAGTCTCAAGTCCGCGCGTCTCAAGTCGGACGACGGCCGCACGCCATCCGACTTGAGACGTGAGACTCATTTCTTCTCGTCCTTGATCTCGACCACCTTGCCCTTGGCGAAGGTGGCCTTGAGGAACTCCAGCTCCTTCATGGCCTCTTCCTTCTTCTCGTAGCCGACGGTGCCGATGGCGACCGACTTGCCCTCCGCGTTCTTGACGCGGAACCGCCACCCGTCTTTGGCCTTGTACACCTCGACGGTGCCGACCTCTTCCTTCTTGTCCTTCTGGAGCGCGGGGGCGGAAGGCAGACCGGTCCCGGCGACGAGCGCGGCGAGGGCGGCGAACAGCACGAACGAGCGGAGAGCGGTACGCATGGGTTAAACTCGAGAGAGACGGTGCCCTGCGGCTATTCCGCAGCGGGTCCATCATCGCACGCGCGGCCGTGTGACACAAGGGACTTGGGTGGCTCGCGCCGGGCGCCGATCAGCGGCGGGCACGGCCGAACCCGGAACGAGCGGTTCAGCGGTGCGCGCGTCGGGGTCTGCGGCCCACACCAGCACGACGCCCGCGGCGAGGTGGTCGCGCACCTTGTGGTCGATTTCGGGGCGCGTGTCGCTCTTGCTCCGAATCTCGACCACCCGGTGCCGGAATCGCTGTGAGGTAAGCGGACCCGTTCGAGGGAGACGAAACGCCCTTGCCGCCGGGCGCGGCGTTCATCGCCTGGCGGCGCGACCATCGGCTCCCCTGCATGGAGCGCGTGTCACGCGCCGCCGGACGGCAGGTGTGCCTGGGACACGGCCACATCAGCGACCGTGAGCAACGGGTGAGTGCTGGCACGCACCGGGGTTCGGGGGCTGGAGCGCGACGGCACCCGCCGCCCGATTTTACACCGTCGGGCGGCGGGTGTGCCAGTCGGTTGCGGCCTCGTACATGCGCGCGACGCGCAGCAACTTCTCTTCCGCGAAGGGGGCGCCCAGCAGTTGCAGCCCGATGGGCAAGCCCGCTTTGGTGAACCCGCACGGGATGCTCAGGCCCGGGATGCCGGCGAGGTTGCACGACACCGTGTACACGTCCGACAGGTACAGCGCGAGCGGGTCGTTCGCCTTCTCCCCGGCCTTGAACGCGGCGGTCGGGGTGGTCGGCCCCATCACCACGTCGCACTTCGTGAACGCCTCGTCGAAGTCCCTCTTCACAAGCCGGCGCACCTTCAGCGCCTTGACGTAGTACGCGTCCTTGTACCCGCTGGAGAGGACGTAGGTGCCGAGGATGATGCGGCGCTGCACCTCGGGGCCGAACGCCTCGCCCCTGGATTTTGAGTAGGTCGCGATGAGGTCGCCTTTCGTCGCGGTGCGGTGCCCGTAGTGCATCCCGTCGAACCGGGCGAGGTTGCTCGACGCCTCGGCCGGCGCGACGATGTAGTACGCCGCGAGCGCGTACGGGCTGTGCGGCAGCGACACGTCCACGAGTGTGGCGCCCCGCTTCTCGTACTCCTTGAGGGCCGCACGCACCGACGCCTCGATCTCGGCGTCGAGCCCCTGGCCGAAGAACTCCTTCGGCACGCCGATGCGGAGGCCCTTCACCGGGTCGTTCACGGCCCTCGTGTACGCCGGCACCGGCACGTTCACGCTGGTGCTGTCGCGGCCGTCGTGCCCGGCGACGGCCTCCAGCATCAGCGCGCAGTCGGTCACGTCGTGACTGAACGGCCCGACCTGGTCGAGGGAGCTGGCGAACGCGATGAGGCCGTACCGCGACACGCGCCCGTAGGTGGGCTTCATGCCGACGATGCCGCACAGCGCCGCGGGCTGGCGGATCGACCCGCCGGTGTCGGTGCCCAGGGAGAGCGGCGCCTGGCACCCGGCGACGCACGCGGCGCTGCCGCCCGACGAGCCGCCGGGGATGCAGTCCGTGTTCCACGGGTTGCGGCTGCTCTGGTACGCGCTGTTCTCGGTGGACGAGCCCATCGCGAACTCGTCCATGTTCGTCTTGCCGAAGACGAGCGCGTCTTCCGCCTTCAGCCGCTCGACCACGTGCGCGTCGTAGGGCGGCACGAAGCTGTCGAGAATCTTGCTCGAACAGGTGGTGCGCACGCCGCTGGTGCAGAGCACGTCCTTCACCGCGACCGGGACGCCCGCGAGCTTGCCCAGCGGCTCCCCCCTCACGCGCTTCGCGTCGATCGCCCGCGCCTGCGCCCGAACGGCGTCCGCGTCGGGCAGCAGCATGAACGACTTGAGCTTCGGCTCGCGCGAGGCGGCGGCCGCGAGGAACGCGTCCGCGATCTCCAGCGCGCCGGCCGTGCCCGCGGCCTGGAGGGCGAGCAGCTCGGACGCGGTCTTCTCGATGAGGGACATGGGGTGCTCTGGCGAGCGGCCGGTGTCAGCCGGCCGGCGGAACGTTAGTTGTGCGGTACGGCCGCGGGGCGCGGCCGAACGGCGCGGCTCACCCGCGCGCGAGGCGCTGCGCGTG
>JBJSXS010000304.1:0-8664 GCA_046086545.1 Gemmata sp. | reverse complement strand
AACGCGGCGTCTGGTTGCTGAAACGCATCCTTCACGAGCCGCCGCCGCCGCCGCCGCCGGATGTCCCGGAAGTCGACCTGACGAACCCGGAGATTCTCAAACTGACTTTGAAAGAACGAATTGCCGACCACCGCAACAAGGCGGCCTGTGCGTCGTGTCACTCCCGGATCGACCCGTGGGGGATCGCGTTTGAAAACTACGATGCCCTCGGACTGTTCCGAGATCAGATCAAGAACAAGCCCGTCGATGCGACATCCGAACTGTTCAATCGGCAGACGTTGGCCGGGATGGTCGGGCTGAAGCGATACCTGCTGACGGACCGACAGGACCAATTCGCACGGGCGCTAGTGCACAAGCTGACCGCATACGGTCTCGGCCGGCCGCTCACGTTCGGCGACCGGGCCGAAATCGATCACCTGACCGCGGCGTTTCGGCGCCGCGGCGATGGCCTGCGCGACCTGGTCGACCTGATCGTTGCCAGCAACCTCTTTCACTCGAAGTAAGTCAGGAACGAGCGATGAATGCCAAATCCGTGTCGCTGAGCCGGCGAGCGTTTCTTCGTGGTACGGGCGTCGCGCTTGCACTGCCGTGGCTCGAGACGTTCGGCGTCGGCGCTCCGGGTGCGGACGAGACGCCCCGGCGGTTCCTCAGCGTTTACCACCCCGATGGTGTCGGCCTGCCGCTCAAATCCGATCCCGCGTGGAAGGACTGGTCCTGGTTCCCGCGGGGCGGCGAAAAGGACTTTGAGCTGACGAAAGTGCTCGACGTGCTCCAGCCGCTGCGCAACGACATCACGATTTATTCTGGGCTGTCGCACCCCGCCGCACGACAGGTCCACGGCCACTCGAACGCCGATCAGTATTTGACCGGGGCGCCGATCGGCGGTTCGGGTCCGTATCAAAATTCGATCTCTGTGGACCAGGTCTACGCGGAGCTCGCTGGGGACTTCACCCGGCACTCGTCGTTAGTCCTGTCCACGAACGGGGGCGTCGGCGGCCCGCGCGGCGCCCAGACGCAGTCCTTCAACCGCGAAGGGCGGCCGATCCCGGCCATGAACAAGCCGAAAGAGATCTTCGACCTGCTGTTCGTGACGAGCGGCAAGGACGCGGCCGCGCGACTGGCGCGAAGCAAGAGTGCGCTGGACCTTCTGATCGACCACACGCGCTCGTTGTCGCGCGAGCTTTCCAGCAACGACCGGGAGACCCTCAAGCAGTACCTCGACGCGGTGCGCGACACCGAGTTGAGACTCGAAAAAGCGCAAAAGTGGATCGATACGCCCACCCCCAAAGTCGATGCCCGCAACCTGCATTTGAACGCGGAGCCCAAAGAGGCCAAGCTCTATTTCCAGACGATGTACGAACTGATTTACCTCGCCTTCCTGAGTGATTCGACCCGCGTGGCGACGTTCCAACTCGGGCGCGAAAACGGCGAAGGCCCGCACGACCTGCTGTCCCTCGCGGTCGGACTCGGCGCCGCTCACGGGCTGACGCACGAGGTCAAGAAGCCCAACGGCTGGAAGAACCTGGGCACTTACAACCGCTACCAGGCCGAAGAGTTCGGCCGTTTCGTCCAGAAACTGAAAGACACCAAAGAGCCGACCGGCAAAGGCAACATGCTGGACAACACGTTCGCCATGCACGGCTCCGCATCCAGCAGCTTCCACCTCTCGCGCAACTACCCCATCATTTCCGCCGGTGGCAAGAACCTCGGCTTCACCAACGGCCGCTATCTTAAGTTCGGCAAGGGAAACGAGGACAACCAGGCCGGCGCGGGGATCGACACGGACGCGGGCTGGCAAGGCAAGGTCGCGGTGGAAGAGCTTCCGCTGGCGAAGCTGTTCGTCACCGTCTTGCAGCGGCTCGGCGTCAAGACGGATTCGTTCGCCGGGCAGAGCGGGACGTTGAGCCGGGTTTAACCCGGGCCGCATCTTCCTGTGCCGAACGCGGTCGACGGGCGGTCGGGTTGGCGGCTGTGGCGGGCGCGGGTGTAGCGGATCGACATCCGCGCCCCCGGGACGGTTCGCGGGGGCACACGGCACGGTGCGGGCGTCACGCGAGCGCTTCGCGGATCACCTCGCCGTAGGGCAGCAGCGGCACAGGGCGGCCCAACTTGTCGGTGACGGTGCCCTCGTGATCGATGCCGAGCAGGTGGTACGCGGTCGCGAGCACGTCCTTCGCTTTCAGCGGCCGGTCGATCGGTGCCGCGGCGATCCGGTCCGTTTTGCCGATCACGCGGCCCCGCGCGGTCCCGCCCCCGGCCATCAGGTTGCAATATGCCCGCCCCCAGTGCCCGCGCCCGTCGCCTTCGAGCTTCGGCGTGCGGCCCATCTCGCTCAGCACGAGCACGAGCGTCTCGTCCAGCAGCCCGCGCTGCGTCAGGTCTTCGACCAGCGCGGAGAACGCGAGGTCGAACCCCGGGAGCAGGTCGTTCTTCAGCCGGTTCCGCTGATCGACGTGCGTGTCCCACCCGGTGTTCAGTTGTCCGAACTCGTCCCAGATGACGGTGACGAACCGGCACCCGGCTTCCACCAGCCGCCGGGCCTGCAGCGCCCCCTGCCCGAAGAGGGTCATCCCGTACCGCGCGCGGAGCTTGTCCGATTCGCGTCCGAGGTCGAGGGCGGTGCGAATCTTGGGCGAGTCCACGAGCGAGAACGCCAGAGCCCGGTTCTCGCCGAACTTGCGCCCGGGGCGGCTCGTGTCGCCCTCGCGTCTTGCCGCGTCGAACTGCTCAAGAAGGGAGCGCCGCGCGCTCAGCCGGTCGAGGGTCATCCCGTCCGCGAGGGCGGTGCCGGCCGCGAACTCGAACCGGCTGTCCGGGGTGATGCCCATGTGTGGGTCCCGGAAGTCCTCCGCCGGCCCCCACGCGGTCCGGGTGACGGTTCGTGTTGCGGTGCCCTTGAACTCGCCCCAGATCGGGTCGAACTCGCCGCCCAGGTACGCGGCGTGGAGCCGGGCGTAGGGCGGCATGGTTCGCTTCGAGCTGAGCAGCCACGGCAGCACCACGTTGTCGGGCACGCTGCCCTTCGGTTTCGCGCCGTTGTTCTTGTGGTCGAGGTACGACACCACCGACCCGAGGAACGGCCACTGCTCCGGGTGCTGCTGCGTCTCCTCAATGGGAATGGTGCCCTGCGGCAGGCCGGTGGTCGCGTACTGCATCCCGTGGAAGTTCCACGGGTGGTTGAGCGACCGGATGAGCGTGACCCGGTCCATCACCTTCGCCACGTTCGGCAGGTGCTCGCACACGTCGATCCCGGGCACGTTGGTGCGGATCGGCCGCATGTCGCCGCGAACCTCCGCCGGCGCGTCCGGTTTCGGGTCGAACGTGTCAAGTTGGCTCGGCCCGCCGAAGAGGTACAGCAGGATGACGTTCTTGGCCGCCACCGCCCGGGGCCCCGCGGGGGAAGCGCCCGTGGGGCCGCCGGCAGCAAAACCGATGCCGCTGGCGACGAGCAGTTCGCGCCGGGTCGGACCGCCACATGCCCGTTTCGGGCCGCCGAGAATGCGGAGCATCGCGGGGAACTCCGGTCGTGATACGCTCAACAGATACCCTCGATCGGGCGCCCGCGGCTGGCGGGGAACGGGCGCCCCTCGGCGTCCCGCAGTTCGGCGCCCGGCCCGAACCCGAGCCGGTCCAGCACGGTCGCGATCAGGTCGCGCGGCTCGACCCGGCCGTCGGTCGGGTACGCGGCGTGCCGGTCGGACGCGCCGTACACCACCCCGCCCTTGATCCCGCCCCCGCACAGCGCCAGCGAGAACACCTGCCCCCAGTGGTCCCGGCCCCCGTTGCCGTTGAACTTCGGGGTGCGGCCGAACTCGCCGAACCAGACCACCAGCGTCTCGTCCAGGAGCCCGCGGGCGGCGAGGTCGGTGACCAGCGCGGAGAACGCGCGGTCCATCATCGGCATCAGGAACCCCTTGAGCGACTCGTTGTGCTTCGCGTGCGTGTCCCACCCGCCCTGGTTCTCGAGCTTCGCGATCCGGGTCCAGTTGAATACTGTTCGGCACCCCGGCGGATCGTGGCGTCGATGCGGCCCCGGTGACCGCGTTCAGCCCTCGGGCCCGCGGGCCGCAGCGGACGCCAGCCGTTCCATCCACTGCTGCACCTGGAGCGCGTCGGCGTAAGTCGCACCGGCGGGGACACGCTGCAGCCCCCGCACCACGCGGCAGAAGCAGCGGAGTTCTTCGGCCAGCATCCCGGTGGCTCCGGCGTCGGCGGCGCGGATCTCCAGGGCCAGCGGCCAGTGCGCCCGCTCGTCCCACACCTCGATCGGCCGGGGGTTCGGGTTTATCCGCGCCGACCACCCGGCGCCGAACACCTCCATCCGGTCGAACCCGCGCGGCGGCATCCCGCCCGGCGTCAGGTACGACGCGGCGAACGACGCCAGCAGCCCGTCGGACCACTGGAGCTGAGCCACGGCGAGGTCCACGTCCCCCGCGGGCGTGCGGTGGAACCGGGCGCCGAAGTGGACCGGGTCGACACGACCCACGAGCGCCTGCGCGGCGTAGAGGTCGTGAACCATCACCGCCTGCAGCGGGTTCTCCCCCGGGAACGCAGCGACGATGCCGGCCGGTCGGTGGCGGACGCAGTCGATGTACGCGAGCGCGCCGCGCCGCCGTGCCTCATCTCGCAACTGCTGGAACTCGCTGTTAAACAGGACGATGTGGCCGATCATGAGGTTGCCGGAGTCCTGGCGGACCAGCGGCGCCAGGCTCCGGGCCTCGTCCAAGTTGTCGGCGACGGGCTTTTCCAGCAACACCGTCTTGCCGGCTTCCAGCAGCGTTCGGGCGACCGGCACGTGCGCGGCCGTCGTGCAGGCGACGACCCAGGCTTCGGCGGCCGATTCCGCGACGGCTTGCGGCAAGCTGGTCCAGCCCGGCACGCCCGGAAGCTCGGCGCTCAGGGCGTCCAGGCTGGGCTGTCGTCGCGCCACCAGCGCCACCAGCTCCGCTTCCGCCAGCCCGGCCAGGGTCAGGGCGTGCAACCGCCCGAAGCGGCCCAGCCCGATCACGCCGACCCGCACGGGCGCGAAACTCTTCTGGGTCATGGCCGTCCTCGTACCGCCGGTTTGTCGCTCGGCACCGGGTCGGCCGTTTCCCTGTCGGCGGCGGACTCGAACGCCTCCTTCTTCATCGCGACCCACTTTCGGTAGCCGTCCGGATCGATCCACGCCTTAACGCCGTCTTTCGCCGCACGCGCCAACTTGGCGTCGAGACCGTAGACCTCGTTGTGAGGGGCCAGCCAGATGTCAGGCTTCAGCCCTTCCAGGGTGCGGAACGTGCGGCGGAAGTCGTCCCCGATCCCCTTGTAGGACGGGTTCTTGGCAACGCGATACCCGGGGTTCACGCCGGTCCCGTCGGGGAAGACGACCGTGTAAGTCTTGCCGCCCTCGGTCACCTTCGTGACGTAGGTCGTCGAGCCTTTCGTGTGCCCCGGCGTCAACCGGGCCCGAATCGTGATGTCGCCCACCTTGATCTCGTCCTCGTCGCGGAAGACGGTGTCCACCTTGACCGGGTCGAACGCGAAATCCGTTGACGCGCCGTAGTGGAAGTCGAGCTTGCCGCCGGACTCGAACAGCTCCACCTCCTCGCGCATCATGGCGACCCTCGCGCCAGTGACCTTCTTGAGGTGGGCGTGGCCGCCGACGTGGTCGATGTGGGCGTGCCCGGTCAGGATGATTTTGACGTCCTTCGGCTTGAACCCGAGCTTGGTGATCGATTTCTAGATCATCTCCCCCGAGCCCGGCATGCCGGTGTAGAGCAGGACGTGCCCCTCGGAGCCGGTGATCAGATAGGAGCCGAGGCCCTTGGTACCGACGAAGTGGATCGGGCCGACGAGCTTCGCCGGTTCCGCCGGTTCATCCCACTTCAGGAGCTTCCGCGCCGCTTGCAGGAACAGGTCCGGGTTCTTCTCCGGCTCCGGCTTCGGCTGTGCGGCGCACGGCACCGCGACCACCAGCAGGCAACCGAGGGCGCAACCGATGGCGCGGAGTGGGGGCTTGGGCTTCACGAGCGAACCTCTTCGGCTGTACGGCGGTTCGCTGCGATTCTGACCGACCCGCACGCCGATGGCAACCCTCTTCGGAACTCGCTTACGCGGCCACCGCTCGGCCGTGACAATCGGCCTTATGCAGCTCCCGGCTCGCGCAAACCGCGCGTGCCCCCGTTCCACCGGCGTCGGCTAGCACGCGGGGTGCGGCTCCCCGAACCGAGTGGGCCACCGAGCAGGAAGCTTGCCGACCTCTCGGGCCGAAGCCGAGATCAGGCTCAGCGAACGGATACGTTCCCTCGGGAACCGCGGCGAGCGGTGGAACCGGCAACTGTGTTCGACGTCCCACGCCCGGCCCTCGCGAGTGACGGCGTTGGCGCTCACCACGAACTTCCGCGCGACGGCGATGAGCGCCACCTTCGACGGCTTTCACTTGTTCCCGATCCTTCGGGCGAACTCGCGCTGCGGGCCGGGCCCGCGGGCGACTGCCCGCGCGCCCACGTCTAGCGCCCGGCGCCCGCCCGGATTAGCCGCTAGCCGCGCCGCCGGCCGCTGTCGGCGCGAACGGGGCCAAACCCACCAGGGCGTCCAGTTTCCCCGGCGCACAACTTCGGCAGTTCGGCCAGGAGCGTCCGGCTCACCACCGGCCCAGCGCCGGGGATCGACCGCGGGAGCCGGTCCTTCTGCCGGCACCCGGCACCCGGCCACCGCCGTGTCGATGCTCTTGACTCGCTCGTCGAACCACCGGACGTGGGCCTCGATCCCGGCCCGGACGACGACGGCGGCTCGGGCCGCAGTCGGTTCCCTTCGCCCACCAGCATCCCGAGCAACTGGCGGTGCCGGTCCAACAGGGCCGCGAGTTGGATTTCCCCACGAAATGTTGACAGCATTTAGCGGTGGGTTTGGTGGTGCGCCCGCTCGTACTCGTCCGTGGCAACGTACCCCGACGCGGAGTGCCGTCGGACGCGGTTGTCGGACGCCTCGATGTACTCGACGATGCCCGCCTTCGCCGCCGCGCTGGTGGCGTAGCGCTCGTGGTGAACCAGCTCCTTCTTGAGCGATGCGAAGTCCTTCGTATGACGGTACTTTTGCTTGGTTTTCGTCGCGATGCCGGCCTACCGCATCACCCGGGCCGCGAAGTTCACGCTGCACGCGTGCCACTTGGCCGCCAACTCGGCGGTGATCCGCGGCTGCCGTAACGGGCCTTCGCCTCGGCGCGGACCTCCTCAATGGCCCCGACCAACTCCTGCCGCCATCGCGCGGTCGGGCAGAGCGACCCCGGCGTAGTACCCGGATGCGGAAACCTCCAGCGCTTCACACATCCAGGCGATGGGCCACTCGGCGTTGTCGGCGATGAACTGGAACGTCACGTCGGCGGGTTGGCGAAGTAAGCGGCGACCTTTTTAGGAGATCCCGCTCGGCCCTCAGGCGGGCGCTCTCGGCCCGTAGCCGCCGCAGCTCGTTGTCGGCCGGGGCCGGATTGCCGTGCCCGGGGAAGGCCGCGTCGCCCTTGGCGAGGCACACCTTGCACCACTCGTGCAGCACGTCCTCGCCGACGTCGAGGCGACGGACGGCTTGTGCTCGGTGATCATCTTCACCGCCACAGCATGAACCCGGCCTAATACGTCGATCGGGGACGGGGCATCGGTGGACTACTTGAATTGAGTCTGCACCGCTAACTCGGACTCCCCATACCCGGGTGAGCTCAAGGTGTTCACTTCTTCTTGACCGGGACGCCGCCGTTGGGGCTGAGCCGCTTCCACCAGTCCGGCCCCTCCTTCTCGACCTCCGCGTTCAACTCCCTCAGGCGCTTGGTCATCGCGGCGAGTCGCTCCGGTTCCTTCGCGCTCAATTCGGTCGCCTCCTTCGGGTCAAGCTTCAGGTTGTACAGCTCGACCTTACTAAAGTCCTGCGCCGCGAGGACCTTCCAGTCGCCGTCGCGGAGCGCCATGTGGAGGTTGTTCGGGGCCATGTTGAGCCGCCAGTAGAGCGGCACCTTGCGGTCCACGTTCGCGACCTTGCCGGTCAGCAGCGGGAGCACGTCGGTGCCGTCGAGCACCCGGTCCGCGGGCGGCTTCAGCCCGCAGATGCCGAGCACCGTCGGGAACAGGTCGGTGCCGACCACCGGGCCGTCGGCGGTGGTGTTCGGCTTGATCTGGCCCGGCCACCGGGCCATGCCCGGCACGCGGATGCCGCCCTCGTACATTGCCCGCTTGCGCCCGCGCAGGCCCCCGGTGCTGCCGCGGGTGCGGTTCTTCAGCCCGTCCCCCTCCGGCCCGTTGTCGGATGTGAAGAACACGAACGTCGTGTCGGTCAACTTCTGCTCGCCAAGCGCCTTCATGAGCTTGCCGAAGGCGTGGTCCAGTTGCGACACGTTCCCGTGGTGCTGGCGAAAATCCTCCTCCAGCTCGGCGTAGGGCTTCTGGAACTGCGGGTCGGTCTCGATGGGCAGGTGCGGCTCGTGCGCCCACACGGCGAGGAAGAACGGCTTCGACTTGTCCCGCTTGGTCGTCAGCCAGTCGATCGCCTCGTCCGCGACGAGCGGGGCCGAGAACCCGTCCAGCTTGCCGACCGCCTTGCCGTTGCGGACGAAGTTGGCCGGGTTCTTGTGGCTCGGTCCGGCGTTGTTCTGGGTGGCCATCCAGTGGTCGTAGCCGCAGCCCAACGACCACGGCTACG
>JBJSXS010000303.1:0-2060 GCA_046086545.1 Gemmata sp. | reverse complement strand
GGCTGGTCTACGCCGGCCTCGACTTTGAATCGTGGTGCGAGTGGGAGGCCGACCGCTGGTTCGATGACGGCGACGGGAGCCGGGAACTGGCCGGGCTGCGGCTCCTGCTGTCGCCGGCCAGCATGAAGCCGCTCCGGGACGGCGTGTCCGGGTTGCTGGAGGGCGTAGAAGACTCCCGCAAACGGCAGGCGGACCTGTCGAGCGTCCTCCGCGAGAACGTCCGGCAAGCCGTCGAACTTTTATTGGACGACGCCTCCTCGGCCAATCGCACCGCCGACAACCTGTTCGCCCCGCTGGTCGCCGCCGACTCGGCCCGCCCGCTGACCGACGCCGAGGCCCACGAAGCCCTGCTCCAGGCGACCGTCCGGGTGGTCATGCGGCTGGTCGTGTGCCTGTTCGCGGAGTCCCGGCAACTGCTCCCGGTCAACGACCCGGTGTACGCCTCGTCCTACGGCGTCCGGTCGTTGTACGAGATGTTGGAAGAGGCCACCCGGAACGAGGGCGGCACCCAGGGGCTGCTGCACCGCGAGACGGCGTGGCCCCGGTTGATGGCCTTGTTCCGGCTGATCCACGGCGGGTCGGCCCACGGCCAGTTCCCGCTCCGGGCCTACGGCGGGGCGTTGTTCCGGCCTGGGACGGCCGAAGCCGCCGACCCGGTCGTCCGTGCCCTGTACGTTCTGGAACACGGCGTAGTCGTGACCGACGCCTCGGTGTTCGCCGTACTCCGCAAGCTGCTCCGGGGGCCGCTGCCGGTGATCCGGGGGCGGGCGAAGACCTTCGTGGAGGGGCCGGTGGACTACACCGACCTCCGCACCGAGTTCATCGGGCTGATCTACGAGGGCCTGCTCGACTACCGCCTGAAGCGGACGGACGCGGCGGTCGGCCCGCAGGTGTTCCTCAACCTCGGCCGCGAACCCGTGCTGCCGCTGTCCCGCCTCCGGGAGATGCTGGAGAAGGACAAGAAGGGGCTGAAAGACCTGCTGACCACGCTGAAGAAGGAAGCCGTTTCGGGCGGCGGGAAGGCGGACGACGAGGCCGAGGAGGAGGGCGACGAACAGGAACCGGCCGGCGGTGACGCGGAGGCCGAGGCAGACGCCCCGGACGAGGTCGAAGCCGAGGCCGGGGCCGAACCCGAGGGCGTCCACGGCGGCGACTACCTCGACGCGGTCGAGGCCGCGAAGCGGTGGGCCGCTGAGGCAGTCATCCTGGCCGGGCTGGTGACCAAGCAGGGGCGGCGGGAAACCGACACCGAGTACCAGGCCCGCATCGGCGGGGTGGCCGACCGGCTCATCAAGCGGGTGGTCGCCACCGGCGAGTTCTATCTTGTGCGGGGCGGGAACACCCGCAAGGGGACCGGGACGTTCTACACCCGGCCGCAACTGGCCGTCCCGACCGCCCACCGCACGCTGGAGCCGCTCTGCTACGACAAGGCCGAGGACGGCACCCTCACTCCGAAACGGCCCGAGGTGATCCTGGGGCTGAAGGTGTGCGACCCGGCGTGCGGGTCGGCGTCGTTTCTCGTCGCGGCCCTCCACTACCTGACCGAGGCCCTGTACCGCTCGCTCTGCTACCACTGCAAGCTGGACGACCCGGCCGAGTCGAAGAAGGTCACGCTCCCCTACGGCCGGCCCCGCGAGGGAAAGGCGGACGAGGAACTGGTCCCGTTCCCGCCGGACGACCCGCAGCGGGGCGAGGGGTTTGCCGACCGGGTGAAGGCCCTGCTCCGGCGGCACGTCGTGGAGCGGTGCATCTACGGGGTGGACATCAACCCGCTGGCGGTGGAGTTCGCCCGCGTGTCGCTCTGGGTCGAGACGCTCGACCCGGAACTCCCGTTCTCGTTCCTCGACCACAAGGTGAAGGTCGGCAACGCCCTGGTCGGGTGCTGGCTCGACCGGGTGCCGGACTACCCGCTGTGTGCCTGGGAGCGGGAGGGCGGCGACGGCAAGGACGGGCCGCGTACCCAGCGGATCGAGACGTTCCTGAAGGGGCCGAAGGTCGGCAACCGCCGGTCGGGCGACGGGGTGATCAAGCGGGAGATGCGGGGCATCATCGAGGCGAAG
>JBJSXS010000302.1:0-3183 GCA_046086545.1 Gemmata sp. | reverse complement strand
AACTGAGCGGCAAACAGTCGACGGTGTCGATGAATTTTGTGGTCAAGTAATCACTTGAGATACCGCTTGGGGATTTCGGCCCCTGCCACATGTTCCAGCCTGCGGATCTTGCACATCTGGTAGACGTTGATGCGGAAGTCCGGGCAGGTGCTCACGAGGCAGTACGCGTCGGTCGGCGTGAAGTTGTACTCGGTGATGAGCCAGTCCATCAGGTTGAACGTCGCGGTCTCGACCGCGCACTCCAGCGGCTTGTCCGCGAACACGGCGATGATCGAATCCGGCTTCTCGATCCGCATCCACGGGATGCGCTTCTGCTTGACAAGTTCGAGTTTGACGCGCACCGTTGCCTTGGTCTCGGCCGCGGTGCCGGTGAACTCGGTGTCGCCCTGGCTCGCGTGAACGTCCCCGAGGCAGAACAGCGCCCCGGGGTGATACACCGGCAGGTAGATGCGGTTGCCGGGGGCCGCGTCGCGGATGTCGAGGTTCCCGCCCCAGGCCCCCTGCCCGTCGATGCTGGTCGCGACCTCGCGGTCGGGGCACACCCCGAGCGTGCCCACGAACGGCGTGATCGGCCACTTGATCGTGTCCGAGAAGTGCAGCGTGCCGTCGCGTGTGGTGCCGCTCTTGCCGGGCGTGTGCTTGAAAATCTTAGTGGTGTAATCGCTCGACAACTCCGGCCATCGCGTCGACTCCCCCAGCGGCCCGCGGCGCGGCCCGACGGCGACCCACGAGTAGTCGTCGACGGTGATGTCCTCCACGCTCACGACCAGCACGTCGCCCTTTTCGGCGCCCTCGAGGAACACCGGGCCGCCGATGGGGTTCGCGGTGGGCGGCGTGCGGTCGAACCCCGGGCGCCTGCCGGGGATGGCCTTATCCTCTGGGGTCTTGAAGTAGCCGGTGCTGGCGTCGTAGGTCTCGACCTCGAAGCTCTCGCCCGGCTTCACCCGCAGGAGCGGCTCGTCGGTCCAGTTGAAGGCGTACTTGCGCGCCTGCTGGCGTGTAATACGTTGCACGGCCCACCTCGACGGGTTGAATGCTGCCCCAACTAGCTTATGCGCCTAACCGCCACTTCGCCTCTGGCTTTCTCGCCCCCGTGGCCTGACAATGAGGCGCCATGAAGATCACGCGAGTCGAAACGCACGTGTGCCACGCCCGGATGCGGAACTGGGTGTTCGTGAAGGTCGTCACCGATCAGGACGGGCTGTTCGGGTGGGGCGAAGCCACGCTCGAGTGGCACACGCGGGCCGTCGTCGGGGCCGTGCAGGACTGCGCGGAACTCATCGTCGGCGAGGACCCCACGCGCATCGAGCACCTCTGGCAGATGATGTACCGCCAGCACTTCTGGCACGGGCACGGGATCGTCCGCGCGACCGCCATCGCGGGCATCGACCTCGCGCTGTGGGACGTTCTCGGCAAGGTGTGCGGCGTGCCGTGCTCGAAGCTGTGGGGCGGGCCGGTGCGGGACCGCGTCCGCACCTACTGTCACCTCGGCGGCGGGCGCATGGAGGACTTCTACGAGACCGCTGCCGAGGACGCGAAGCGGTTCGCGGACCTCGCGCGCGAAGCCGTGGCGAACGGGTTCACCGCGTTCAAGAGCATGGCGGTCCCGCCGACGCTGCCGCTCGAAGGGCTCAAGCCGGTGCGCACCGCCGAGAGGTGCGTCGCCGCCATGCGCGAGGCGGTCGGCGAGGGCATCGACATCATGGTGGACTGCCACGCGCGCCCGTCGCCCGCGATGGGACTTCAGTTCGCCAAGGCGCTCGAGCCCTACGGCCTCTACTTCCTCGAAGAGCCGTGCTGGCCCGAGAGCGTGGACGGGCTCGCGGCTATCAACGCGGCGGTGGGCACGCCCGTCGCAACCGGCGAGCGCGTCACCAACCTCGCGGCGTTCAAGGACCTGTTCGCGGCCCGCGCGTGCGAGGTGTGCCAGGTGGACATCACCCACTGTGGCGGCCTGAGCGAAGCCCGGCGCATCGCGGCGCTCGCGGAGGCGCACCGGGTCGCGCTGGCCCCGCACAACCCACAAGGCCCGGTCAGCACCGCGGCGAGCCTCGAATTCGGGTTCTCGCAGCCGAGCTACATCATCTGCGAAACGGTCCACGCCGACGTGCCGTGGCGCGCCGACGTGGTGCAGGAAGGGTTCACCGTCGAACCGCAGGGGCGCGTCGTGCGGCCGAACACCCGCCCCGGGCTCGGGATCGTGATTGACGAGGCCGAAGTCAAAAAGCACCCGTTCGAGCAGGAGATTCCGCAGCGCGTGTTTTACACCGACGGCAGCGTGGGGGACTGGTGATGCCGAAGAGACTCGCCGGCGTGCTGGCGATTGCGCACACGCCGTTCACAGACAACGACGAGATCGACGCCGGCTCGCTCAAGCGCGCCGTGGATTGGGCGTTCGATGTCGGCGCGGACGGGATCGGCACCGGGATGGTGTCCGAAACGCTCAAGCTCACCGCCGACGAGCGGCACGCGCTCGCGGCCCTGCTGGTGGGGTGCGTCGGGGGGCGCGGGCCGGTGTTCGTCGCGGTCGGCGCGGAAAGCACCCGCCAGTCGCTCGAGTTCGCGCGCGGCGCGGAGAAGGCCGGGTGCGACGCGGTGATGGCCGTGCCGCCGCTCACCGCGAAGCTCAGCGAAGCGCACCTGGTCGATCACTTCCGCGCGCTGGCCGACGGCACCGGCGTCCCGGTGATCGTGCAGGACGCGAGCGGGTACGTCGGGCAGTCGATCCCCGTCAGCGTCTGCGCGAAACTGCTGGACCGCTACGGCCCGGAGAAGATCCTGTTCAAGCCCGAAGCGGCGCCGAACGGGCCAACTCTGTCGGCGCTGCGCGATGCGACCGCCGGGCGCGCGACGATGTTCGAGGGCTCTGGCGGCATCTTCCTGATCGACAGCTTCCGGCGCGGCATCGCCGGGACCATGCCGGGCATGGACCTGCTCGACGGCATCGTCGCCATCTGGAAGGCGCTCCAGCGGGGCGACGAGGCGACCGCGTATCGCGTGTACTTCCCCGTGTGCGCGCTCGTCGCGCTTCAGTTGCAAGCCGGCCTCGACGGGTTCCTCGCGGTCGAGAAGCATCTGATGCGCAAGCGCGGGCTGTTCCCCAGCGCGCGGCGGCGCGGGCCGTACGGGTGGGAACTCGACCCCGAGACGGCCGCGGAGGTGGACCGCCTGTTCGCGCGCCTG
>JBJSXS010000301.1:0-4455 GCA_046086545.1 Gemmata sp. | reverse complement strand
CGCGGGCGTCGCGATGCTCGACGACCGGCGGCTGCTGCGGCGCGTGACGCTCCAACTCGCGGGGCGCCTGCCCACCGGCGCCGAGCTAGCGGCGGTCGCCAGGGACGGGCCCAAGGCGCTGCCGGCGATCCTCGATGCCGTCATGACGGAGGACGCGTTCTACGACCGGCTCCGCGAGGGGTTCAACGACATATTCCTGACGCTCGGCATCGACGGGAACCCGGACGCCTCGGTGCTGTCCTACGAGCACTTCACCAACTCGCGGCTGTGGTACCAGAAGTTCGACCTGAGCAGCGCCGGCGACGCGACGGCGCAGACCAAGGCGCGGTACAAGCTCGCCGACGACTACCGGCGGGCGCTGCTCGCCGAGCCGATGAAGCTCGTCGAGCACATCGTCCGCACCGGCCGGCCGTTCACGGAGATCGTGACCGCCGACTACATCATGGTGTCGCCGTACACCGCGCGCGGGTACGGCGCCTTCGAGGAGCTGAAGGACAGGTTCAAGAACCCGGACGACCCCACCGAGTTCATCCCGGTGAAGCTCAGCGCGCTCGTCAGCCGAAACAAGGCCGAGAGCCAGGAGTCCGCGACCGGGTTCTACCCGCACGCGGGGCTGCTCAGCACGTTCCAGTACCTCGCGCGCTACCCCACCACCGAAACCAACCGGAACCGGCTCCGCGCGCGCATGTACTACCAGCACTTCCTCGGGGTGGACGTGCTCGAACTCGCGGCCCGGGTGGACGACGCCGCGGCCGCGACCGCCAAGTACCCGGTCCCGACCATGCAGGCCGCGGAGTGTGTGGTGTGCCACAAGACGCTCGACCCGGTGGCCGGCATCTTCCAGGACTACTGGCGGTTCGCGGACCAGGGCGTGTTCGGGCGCCGCAAGGGCGGGTGGTTCAAGGACATGTTCGTGGCCGGGTTCGAGGGCGAGGAGCTGCCCGCTCAGGAGCGGTGGCGCGCGGTCCAGTGGCTCGGGGAGCGCACCGCCAAAGACCCGCGGTTCGCCGTGGCGATGACGGAGCACGTTTACTACATCCTGACCGGGCGCAAGACGCTCCTCCCGCCGAAGGACATTGACGACCCGCTGTACCCGGCCCGCGTCCGCGCTTACGTCGAACAGCGCCGCGTGGTGGAGGCCGTCGCCGGGAAACTCGCCAGCTCCGGCTTCAACTTGAAGGTCGCGTTCAGGGAGTGGGTCGCGTCCGACTTCTACCGCGCCGACGGCCTGGCGGCCGCGGCCAAAGACCCCAACCGACGCGCCGAACTCGATGACGTGGGCATCGTGCGGCTGCTCTCGCCCGAGCAGGTGGAGCGCAAGGTGGCCGCGGTGTTCGGTGAGCGGTGGGGGCGGCTGAGCGGCGAAATGGCGACCCTGTACGGCGGCATCGACTCGAAGGAGACGACCGACCGCGCGACCGACCCGAGCGGGGCGATGGGCGCCATCCAACGGATCCTGGCGAACGACGTGGCGTGCAAGCAGGTGGCGCGCGACTTCGCCCGCCCCGCGGCCGAGCGCCGGCTGTTCCCGGGCGTCGAACCGGGCACACTCCCGGGTGCCGCGGCCGACGACCAGAAGATTCGCGCGGCCATCGTGTACCTGCACGAGCGCGTCCTGGGCCGCACCGACGCGCCAGGCTCCGCCGACGTCGAGCGCACCTTCAAACTGTTCGCGGGCATCCTCGAGGACGCGAAGAAGCAGAAGGGCCTGGATAAGCGCGAAGCGTACTCGTGCCGCCAGGGGGGCGCGCTGGTCGAAGACCCGCAGTACACGGTCCGCGCGTGGCGGGCCGTGGTGACCTACCTGATGCGTCGCACCGAGTTCCTGTACGAGTAAGCCCGCCGGTCGGGCTCGGCCCTGTCCCGGTCCCGCGAGGGCAAACGGGCGAGGTGAACCCGCGGGCCGTTACCGCCACGGACCGGCGCGCGATGGGCGGAGGGCCCGTCGCGGCGCTGGCCGCGCTGGGGTTCGGCGGCTGCGGCGAAGTACGCGGCGACCCGACGCGCCGCAGCGACGGGGCTCGCGCACCGGCGGCACTCCGCGGCAACTGGTGACGCGTCCCGCGCCGGCGAACACGAGGAGAGCGTGAGCGCGCGGGCGGCGGCACCGCTCCAACAGGTCATCCAACCGAAACGGGTGTTCGCATGCGACGCAACTTCCTGAAGATGTGCGGGCTCGCGGGCCTGGGCATGGCCGTGCCGTTTCACCCGCGCGAGGTGCGCGCGGCCGCGGCGAAGGAGGCTCAGCCCTACGGCGGACCGTACTACGTCGTGTTCAACGCCAGCGGCGGGTGGGACACCACGTACCTGATGGACCCCAAGGGCGTCAACAACATCAACCGGCTGTTCAAGGAGGGCGACATCCTCACCAAAGGCGCTCACAAATACGCGCCCGTCAAGAAGCACGCGGTCGGCGGGATGTGCAACGAGGACTTCTACTCCGAGTTCGGGGACGACCTGTTCACGTTCAACGGCCTCGACTACTCGGTGAACAACCACTCGCCCGGTGCCCGGTACATGGCGACCGGGAAGCTGGACAGCCTCGCGTACCCGACGTTCGCGGCCCTGGTCGCGGCGGCCCGCGGGCCCGAGTGCCCGCTCGCGTTCCTCACGTTCGGCAACTACTCGGCGACCGGCAACCTCGTCGCCATGTCGCGCGTGCCGTACCTGCCGTCGCTCAGGAAGATCGCCCTCGCGGACGCCATCGAAGGGAACGAGCGGTCGCCGTACCACGACAGGTTCGTGACCGACCGCATCGAGGAGGCGCTGCGCGAGCAGAACGCCGCGGCCGCGGGCGCCGCGCGGCTGCCGCGCGCCGAGCGCGCCGAGAACATGCTCTACGCGGCGCAGGTCAACTCGAAGGCCCTTCAGCGGGTGACGCAGTACATCCCGGCGCAGGTGCCCAAAGAGCGGATGGCGCAGCAGGCGGAGATCGCGCTCGCGTCGTTCAAGGCCGGGGTGTGCGTGTCCGCGAACCTGACCATCGGGCAGTTCGACAGCCACGCGAACAACGACCCGGACCAGATGAAGTTGCTCCCGGAGCTCCTCGCCGGCATCGCGCACTTTGTCCGGCGCGCCGGCGAGCTCAAGATTCGCGATCAGCTCGTGGTGATCGTGCAGAGCGAGATGGGCCGCACCCCGACGTACAACGCCGGCAACGGCAAGGACCACTGGTCCGTCGGGTCGGCCATGTTCCTGGGCCGCGGCATCAAGGGGAACCGCGTGGCCGGCGCGACGGACGACAGGCAGTTCGCGGTTCCGCTCGACCCGAAAACGCTGAAGCCGGACCGGGACAAGGGCGTGAAGGTGCGGCCCGAGCACGTCCACGAGGCGCTCCGCGAACTCGCCGGCGTCAGCGAGCACCCGCTGAGCAAGAGGTTCCCGCTGGGCGTCGCGCAGAAGGACAGGCTCCGCGGGTTCTGGGGGTGAGCCGCGCCCGCGCGCCGGGGCTACTCCGAGACCTCGCGCACCTCGACGCTGCGGTCCTCGTTCTGAACCATGATGGTGTGTGCCATCTTCGCGAAGATGCCGGTGCCGACCACGCCGGGGACCGCAAGCATCCGCGCGTCGGTCTCGGCCGGGTCGGGGATCGCGGCGGTGCGGCAGTCGAGGATGTAGTTCCCGTTGTCGGTGACGAACGCCTCGCCGTCCTTCTCCCGCAGCTCCGCCGCGAACCCCATTTTCTCCAGCGCCCGCCGGCACGGCGTGAGCGCGAACGACACCACCTCGACCGGCAGCTTGCCGCGCTCGCCGAGCACCTTCACCCGCTTCTCGAAGCCCGCGAGGATCACGAACCGCTTCGCGAACGCCGCGACGATCTTCTCGCGCACGAGCGCCCCGCCGTACCCTTTGATGAGGTCGCCCCGGGGGTCGATCTCGTCGGCCCCGTCCACGCACACGTCGAGGTGCGGCACGTCGTCGAAGCTCACCAAGGGGATTCCGAGTTCGGTGGCGAGCTTGGCGGACACTTCCGACGTCGGCAGGCCGCGGACCGCCAGCCCCGCCCTCACCTTCGCGCCGAGTGCCTTGATGAACGAGGTCGCGGCGCTCCCGGTGCCGAGCCCCACGACCATCCCGGGTCGGATCAGTTCGGCGGCCTTCGCGCCGATCGCGTCTGTGTCGGATTTGTTCGCGGGCATGGGTGATGTCCTGGCGTGTCGGTGGGGGTATTCTGGCCCACGCGCGACACCTTCGCAAGCCGCAATGACCTACCGCCCGCCCGGTGCTCGCAGGCGGACAGAACAGCCGTCGCGCGCTGCCGGCACGAAGGATGGGCCGCCATCGTCCTGCGCCACCCGATGGGAGGGGCCCGGGGCGCCGCCCGTCAAACCTTTCCCAGGACGAGGTCGGCCACCCAGCACCCGCGAACGTGGGTCGCGGCTCCGTCGCGTCAGTGCGCGAGCACCTCGGCGTTCTCGCACCCGGCGACTTGGAGCGCGTCCGCGAGGATCGGCA
>JBJSXS010000300.1:0-2889 GCA_046086545.1 Gemmata sp. | reverse complement strand
GTGACGCGCCTGCTCACCGGGACCGCGGCGCCACCTTACGACGACGGCACGAGGTGGGTCGGGTGGAGCCCCACGGCGCCAATCGCGCCCGACGCGCTCGAAGGGGCGGACGCGGTGGTTCACCTCGCCGGCGACAACGTCGCGAGCGGGCGCTGGAGCGCGGCCAAGAAACGACAGATTCTGGAGAGCCGCACGGTCCCGACGCGGGCCGTCGCGCGGTCGCTCGCGGCACTGCCCGCCGCGCGCCGGCCGAAGGTGCTAGTGTCCGCGTCCGCGGTCGGGTTCTACGGCACCCGCGGCGACGCGGAACTCACGGAAGACTCGCCCGCTGGCACCGGGTACTTCCCGGACGTGTCAAAGGCGTGGGAGGACGCTTGCGCGCCCGCCCGCGACGCGGGCATTCGCGTGGTCAACCTGCGCCTCGGCGTCGTGCTGACCCCGAAGGGCGGCGCGCTCGGGAAGCAACTGTTCGCGTTCAAGGCCGGCGGGGGCGCCACGCTCGGCAGCGGGACGCAGTGGACGCCGTGGGTCACCATCGGTGACGTGGTGGGCGCGATCCACCACGCGCTGATGACCGACGCCCTGAGCGGCCCCGTCAACGCCGTGGGGCCGAACCCGGTGACCAACCGGACGTTCACGAAGGCACTCGGCCGCGTGCTGAGCCGCCCCGCGCTCCTGTGGCTGCCACGCCCGGCGCTGCTTGCGATGTTCGGCGAACTGGCGGACGCGGCACTGCTCGCGAGCACCCGCGCGAAGCCGGCGAAACTGCTGGCCACCGGGTTCGCGTTCGACCACCCCGACCTCGAACCGGCACTACGGTTCTTGTTGGGCCGCTGAAGGTGCGTTAGTATCGGGGAGAGACGGGGGCTCGGCGCTTCCAACTTGCGCCCTTCCCGCCGGTGATTGCGTCCCCGCCGGCCCGTCCGGCCCGGCGGTGTGGTCACGACCGACCTCGCGCTCCTGGAACTGCCGTTCGATCTGCTCGCCCGCGTGCCGGAGCCGTTCCTTTACCGGCAGCTGGATGTCGCAACGTCCACCGAACTCGAGCGACCTCAGGGGCGCAGGTTCGCGAAGCCGGCCGACCCGCTCGACATGAGAGTCGACGCCGGCGTTCATTTCGACGTGCGTGGCATCTGTATTCACGCAAGCAGCGGCCCGGAACCCGGCGCTGCGGAGGCGGTGGTCGAGCGGCCGCCGAACCTGGCTGCTTCGCACTGGAAGGTGAGGCGGTCGCGGGGTCGGCCTGACTCTGTTACCGGTGCCCGGGCCGGCGCTGTAACACGACCCCGCCGCACTCCCGCGCGTAGGGCCGGGATGTGCAGTGCAATGAAGGGGGAGCTGCCGCCGGCGCGCCGAACCGAGCGAGGGACATCGCGCCTGAGATTTGCGCGCGAAGGCACCCGACCCCCTTCGCCAGCAGCACTAAACTGGGTGCGTTGTTGCTTCTCGCTGCGCCTGTGTGAATAATCCACCATCAGCCGCTCGCACTCTCCTCGAAAGGACTTCTCAGCTATGCGCCGACTCGCACTGATTCTCCCACTGGCCGCGCTCGGCGTGGCGATCGCGCTGGCGCCTTCGGCCGCCGCGCCGAAGGCCGACGAGGTCAAGATCACCTGGAAAAAGACCGTTCTGGACACGAAGTTCCGGGCCGAGGGGGTCGCCATCGGCGACGTGAACAAGGACGGCAAGATCGATGTGCTCAACGGCGAGTACTGGTACGAAGCGCCGAACTGGACCCCGCACGAGCTGCAGCCGTACAAGGACCACAAGGACGGTCTCGGCAACTACAGCCGCGTGTTCGCGTGCTGGGCCGAGGACGTCAACGCGGACGGCTGGCCCGACCTCATCGTCATCGACTTCCCCGGGGCGCCGTGCTACTGGATGGAGAACCCCAAAGGCAAGGCGACCGGCGACGACGGCAAGCCACTCCACTGGAAGAAGCACACCATCTGGCACTCGGCCTGCAACGAGACCCCGCTGTACACGGACCTGATCGAGAAGGGCAAACGCGTTCTCATCATGGGCTGGCAACCGAAGGGCACGGAGACGTCAGGGCAGATGGCGTACTTCACCCCGAACCCGAAAGACCCGACGGCGCTGTGGGAGCGGCACCCGATCAGCGAGCCGAGCGTGCTGCCGGAGGTGAAGGACGGCAAGCCGGTGCCCGGCACCGGGAAGGAGGTCCCGGGCACGCGGAAGTTCAGCCACGGTCTCGGGGTCGGGGACATCAGCGGCGACGGCAAGGCCGACGTGATCTGCACGAGCGGGTGGTGGGAGCAGCCGACGAAGGCCGACGGCGCGACCCCGTGGAAGTTCCACCCGGCGAGCCTCGGCGACGCCTGCGCGGACATGTACGCCTACGACGTGGACGGCGACGGCAAGGCCGATGTGATCAGCTCGTCGGCGCACAAGTTCGGCATCTGGTATCACAAGCAGCGCGCCGCGGATAAGGACGGGAACCCGACGTTCCAGAAGGTCGATCTGTTCCCGAAGCTGGTCAGCGAGACGCACGCGGCGCACTTCAAGGACATCGACGGCGACGGGCGCCCGGACCTCATCACCGGTAAGCGGTGGTGGAGCCACGGCAAGTCCGAACCCGGGTCCGACGGCCCCGCGGCGATTTACTGGCTCAAGAACACGAAGGGGGCCGACGGCATCGCGACCTTTACCCCGATGACCATCGACGAGGATTCGGGCATCGGCACGCAGTTCGAGGTCGCGGACATCAACGGCGACGGGCTGCTCGACGTGATCTCGTCGAACAAGAAGGGCGTCCGCGTCATCATCCAGCAGCGCGGGAAGTGACCGGCCCTTCGCCGCGGGCGGTGTCGCAGGTGTGGCGCGCCCGCAAAGACGCCCGCAATGATCCCAGATCCCCAACCGTTGCAC
>JBJSXS010000299.1:0-3321 GCA_046086545.1 Gemmata sp. | reverse complement strand
AACCTCAAGCAGATCGGGGTCGCGGTCCACAACTTCCACGACTCCGAGGGCCGATTCCCGTACAGCGGCACGACGGTGAACTACAACTGGGCGACCGACCAGAACGTGCCCGGGGCGAACACGTGGACGTGGGTGGCCCGCATCTTGCCGTACATCGAGCAGGGGACCATCGCCGGCACTTACAACATCCCCGGCGGGACGATGGGCGCCGCGCAGGCGGGGCTTGCGGTCCGCATCAACACGCTCCGGTGCCCGACGGCACTGGAGAACGGGGATACGGCGACGGACTGGGCGAACACCGGGCTAAGCGCCGTAACAATGGCCCTGATCAACTACCGCGGGGTGAGCGGGTCGAACTGGGGCATCAACACCGGCGCCACGTTCGCCACCGCGTATCCGGTCACGGACCCGGACCCGGCCCTCGGCCAGAACGGGCTGGACGCTGGAAACGGTATCTTCTACCGCACCGACGGCAAGCGCAGGCTTACCTTCGCCGGCATCACAGACGGCACCGCGAACACGCTCATGGCGGGGGAGAGCAGTCACTCCTTCGACCAGCACTGTGGCGGTTGGGCGTACCCGAACTACGTTCACGGGACCTGTGCGATCCCGTTGAACTTCAAAGATCCCGGCAAGACGTACACCAACTGGCAGAACCGGTACTCGTTTTACAGCTACCACAGCGGGGGCGGGAACTTCGCCCGGGCCGACGGGTCGGTGGTATTCATCAGCGACAGCATCAACCTGACCACCTACCGCAACCTGGCTACCATCAAGGGCGGCGAGGTTCTCGGCAACTACTGAGCGCGTCCCCTCCCCGCAGGCGCACGTGCGCCTGCCTCTTCCATCACAAAAGGGCGCCAGTAATGCGCAACCACTGTTGGGTCGTCGGCGTATTGTTGTGCGCCGGGTGCGGCGGGTCGAACGTGGTGCCCGTGTCCGGGACTGTCAAGTTGAACGGCCAACCGCTGGCGAACGCGACCGTGTCCTTCACCCCCGCGGAGGGGGCGGCGCCCGGTCCCGGGTCAATCGGGACTACTGACGCCAACGGCCGCTACACCCTCCAGGTGGCGACCACGAACGCGCCCGGGGCGGTCATCGGGAAACACCGCGTCAGCATCACCGCTCACTCCGGCGGCGACCCGTCCGTGGTGCCTTCGAGCGCGCCGCCGGCGCCGGGGGACAAGCCGGTTCCGGCGAGCAAGTCGCTCGTGCCCGAAGAGTACAACAGCAAGACCACGCTCACGTTTGACGTGCCGAAGGGCGGCACCTCGAGCGCCGATTTCGACATGACCGTGCCGAAGTGACCCCACCCGTGGTCTGCGCCACACGGGTCCCGGGCGCCCGCCTGACGCGGACCGGCGGCCTCGGCGCGGCCCTCGGGCTTGTCCGGGTTTGTGAGATCCTCGATGAAGCCGCTCACACCGGCCGCGCTTGTAGTCGTCTCGTGGGCCGGGTTCTTCGGGTGCCTGCTGCTCATCCGGGCCGCCGCGCCGGGCGAGTTCGAGCTGAACGATTTCCCCATCTTCTGGTCGGCGGCGGTCGTCGCGGACCGGGGCGGCAACCCCTACGACATCGACCAGACCGAGCCGCTGATGCAGGCGCCCGGGTTCTGGAACCCGCCCTACGCGCTGCCGCTGTACCTGCCGCTCGGCCTGATGGAGGTGTGGCCGGCCCGGTGGCTCTGGACCGCGCTAAACCTCGGGGGCGCGCTTGTCGCCTCCGTCGTGTTCTGGCGCGCGTTCGGCGGTCCCACGGCGCGCGCCGGGGTCGCGGTGGTGTTGGCCCTCACGTTCTACGGCCAGTACTGGAACCTGCTGATGGCTCACCCGCTCGGCCTCGAACTGGGCGGGCTGGCCGGGTTCATGTACTTCTTCCGGCGGGACCGGCCGGCGGCCGCCGGGACGTGCGCGGCCCTGACCGCGCTCAAGCCGCACCTGCTCCTCATTTTCGCGCTGTGGCTGGCACTCGGGGCGACGCGGCGGCACGGGCGCGTCGCGCTACTGGCCGGCACCATTACGCTCTTCGCCGGTCTGGCGGTCGCGGAACTGGTAACGCCGGGCGTGACCCGGCACTACGCCGACGCGTTCCGGCGCCCATCGGGCGGGAGTCACCAGTCGATGGCCGGCATAACGTCGGGTGCGCCGGGCTACCTGCTGCGCGAGCGGGCAAGCGACCTGGACGACCCGGCGACCTTCTGGGTGCAGCTCGTGCCGGCTGCCGCGGTCGGATTGTTCGCCACCGGGTACTGGCTCATGCGCCGGCGCGAGTGGGACTGGGGCGCCGAACTGCCCGTCGCGGTGTGCCTGTCGGCGCTGGCCACCCCTTACGGGTTTTGGGCCTGTGACCACGCGCTTCTGCTGATACCGGTTCTGCAAGCCGGCGCACGCCTCGCTGACCGCGGGAGCCGCGGCGCCACCTGGGGGCTCGGCCTGCTGTACGCGGCCGTGGCCGTGGAAGTGGCGACGGGGTTCCGGCTCGCGTGGCAGTACGGCTGGCACGCGGCGCTGACCTTACTCGGCTGGTCCGTCGCGATGTGGCTCACGGGCAGGGCAAAAGAAGGGGCGGCGGGTGACCGGCTGAAAGGGTGAGGGCGACGACTGCTCTCGTGCTGCCCTGATCACCCTTTCAGCCGGTCACCGTTCGCGATTTCTACCGGAGCGAGTTCTTCCCGGGCTTGCCCTTCTCGTCCAGAATCTGGAAGTGGTGGATGCCGGCCCTGCGGTCGTCCGTGTACGTCCACACCACCTTTTTGTCGCGAGTCACTTCGAGCAACTTCACCTGGTTCGCGGTCGCGTGGTGGCTGGTGATGACGGTGTTGCCGTTGTCCAACCGCTGCACCCCGCACGCGTCGTTGATCGGCTTGTTCGTCAGGTCCTCGTTGGTCACCCGCCACACCTCCTTGCCGTCCTTATCTACCTCGATGACGAGGTTGCCGAGCGTGCAGCCGATGAGGGTGTTCCCGTCCGGCAGGCGGATCGCGGTGAACGGCATGTGGGGGGCCTTGGCCTCCCAGACCACCTTGCCCTTTGGGTCGTACTCGCGCACCACGCGGTCCAGCAACTGCGGTACGAGGTAGTTCCCGTTCGCGAGCTTGCGGGTCATGCGGGTCTGCAGGTGGTGGTCCTTCGTCTGCGCCGTTATGGGCACATCGGCGAGCACCGTGCCGCTGCGGTCCACTTCGAGGATTCGCGGCTTGTTACCCGCCTCGGTCAGCAGGACCCTGCCGTCGCCGAGCGGTTGCACGGTGTTGACCTCGGCTTGTCCGCCCTTGAACTCGAACACGGTTTTGTTGTCGCGGTCCACTTCGACGACCGCGCC
>JBJSXS010000298.1:0-4257 GCA_046086545.1 Gemmata sp. | reverse complement strand
GTTGCGCGCGATCAGGCCGCGGACCGCGGTCCTGCTCGGCTCGTCGGCCTTCGGCGCGGCGTCGAGCGCGAGCCTGATTTGCTCCAGGCGTGTCGCGGTGTCGGAAGCGACGGCGCTCGCCCCGGACACCGCCTTGCGCAGCTTGAGCGCCTGCCGGTGGAACGCGACCAACTCCTTCACCTCTTCCGCGCTGGGCGCGCCGAGCGTGTCGAGCACCACGTTGAACTCGCCCGGACCCGCGAGCCGCGTCGCCGCGCCGCCGACGCGCTGGTGCAGGGTGGCCCTGTACCTGCCCGGGGCGACCAGCGGCCCGGAGCCGCCGGTGAGGCTCGCGGACGGGTCGCGCAAGTCCCAGTGGACGCGGTGCGCTCCGGCTTCGGCCGGCCCCGGGACGGTGCGCACCACGTTGCCGTCGGCGTCGGTGATCACGAGGTACACGCTCGGCGCCTCCTCTTCGGCCTCGGCGCGCAGCTCCTCGGGCGTCGGGTACGGAACCGGTTCGCCCTTCTTTTCGGCCTCCCTCTCCGCGTCCGCGCGCTTCTGCTTGCGCGTCTTGAGGGGCTCTTTGAGGTGGTAGGAGAGCGCCGCGCCGTAGCTCGGGTTGTCCGCGTTGTGGAACGACGCGCCCAGGAACGCTTTGCCGGGCTCGCCGTACTGCGCGGTCGGGACGTACAGCACCGCGTCGCGGGGCGGGAACAGCACCGCCGGCTTCGCCAGCTCGTCGGGCTTCATCGCGCGGAGCTGCGAGTAGTCGTCCACGATGTAGATGCCGCGCCCGAACGTGCCGACCACGAGGTCGTTTTGCGTCCGCTGGATGCACAGGTCCTTGACCAGAATCGTCGGCAAGCCGCCCCTGAACCGGTGCCACTTCTGTCCGCCGTCGAGCGTCACGAACAGCCCGAACTCGGTGCCGCAGAAGAGCAGGTCGGGGTTCACGTGGTCCTCCGCGACACAATAGACGCTGCCCCGTGCCGGCAGGTCGCCCGCGATGCTCCTCCAGGTCCTCGCGCCGTCGGTGGACTTCAGGATGTAGGGCGCGAAGTCGCCGCTCTTGTGGTTGTCGAAGCACGCGTACACGGTGCCGGCGTCGTGCCGCGACGCGACCAGTTTGCTGACGTAGGTGCGGTCCGGCACGCCCGGGAACGTGTCCCCCGTCCGCCACGTCTTGCCGCCGTCCGCGGTGACCTGGACGAGCCCGTCGTCGGTGCCGACGTACACGACGCCCTCCTTCACGGGCGACTCCGCGAGCGCGGTGCAGTTGCCGTAGAGGCTGGTGGACCCGTGCTTGAAGATCGCGTCCGGCCCCCAGACCCGGCCCATCACCGGGAGCCTGTTGCGGTCGATTTGGCGCGTCAGGTCGCCGCCCACCGCGGTCCAGGAGTCGCCGCGGTCGTCGCTCCTGTAGAGCTTGTTCGCGGCGAAGTAGAGGCGCTTGGGGCTGTGCGGGCTGACGACGAGCGGACTGTCCCAGTTCCACCGCGGCGGGGCCTCGCCGGCCGCGGGCATGGGCTGAATCTGCACCCGGGTGCCGGTCTTGCGGTCGTACCGGCAGATGACGCCGTACTGCAGCACGCCGTACACCGTGTTCGGGTCGGTCGGGTCCACCTTGCAGTGGAACCCGTCGCCGCCCTGCACGACGAACCAGTCCTGGTTCATGACCCCGTGCTGCGACCGGGTGCGGGCCGGGCCCCCGAGGGTGAAGTTGTCCTGCGTGCCGCCGTACACGTTGTAGAACGGCCCGCTCTCGTCGCACGTCACGTCGTAGAACTGCGTGACCGGCAGGTTCGGCTTGTGGTTCCAGGTCGCGCCCTTGTCGAAGCTCTCGTAGATGCCGCCGTCGCACCCGACGAGGTAGTACTTCGGGTCTTTGGGGTCGATCCAGATTTCGTGATTGTCGACGTGCTTCCACTTCTCCCCGAGCGGGGCCAGCGTCTTGCCGCCGTCGTCGCTCACCTGAATGAACACGTTCATCACGTAGATGCGGTCCTTGTTCACCGGGTCCACGACGAGGTGCGAGTAATACTGCGCCTGCGAATTGAACGGGTTGCGCTTCTCCCAGGTGACGCCGCGGTCCGTGCTGCGGAAGATGCCGCCGGCGGTGCCGCCCGCTTCGATGATGGCGTAGACGGTGTCGGGGTCGGTGGGCGCCGAGGCGAGCCCGATGCGCCCGAGGTCGCCGCCGGGCACGCCCGCGGTGACCTTCTTCCACGTCTTCCCGCCGTCGGCGGAGCGGTGCAGCGCGCTGCCGGGGCCGCCGTTGATGATGGTCCACACGTGGCGCCGCCGCTGCCAGCTCGCGGCCACCAGCACGTCCGGGTTCCGCGGGTCCAGCACGAGGTCCGTGACGCCCGTGTGCTCATCGACGTTCAGCACCTTGTTCCAGGTTTTGCCGCCGTCGGTGGTCTTGTACAAGCCGCGGTCGCCGCCCTCCTTCCACAGCGGCCCCTGGGCCGCGACGTACACGGTGTCCGAGTCGCGCGGGTCGATCACGATCTTCCCGATGTGTTCGGACGCCTTCAGCCCCACATTCGCCCAGGTCTTGCCGCCGTCGGTGCTCTTGTACACGCCGTCGCCGTAGGCCACGCTGCGCTGGCTGTTGTTCTCCCCGGTGCCCACCCACACCACGTTCGGGTTCTTCGGGTCCAGCGCCACGCACCCGATGGAGTACGACCCTTCGGAATCGAACACCGGGGCCCAGGTGGTGCCGGCGTTGGTGGTCTTCCACACCCCGCCGCTGGCGACCGCGACGAAGTAGTGCGTGCGGTCGGTGGGGTGAACCGCGAACCCGACGACGCGCCCGGACGTGAGCGCCGGTCCGACCGGGCGCGCCTTCAGTGCCCCGAGCGGCAGCGCCGGGTCCTTCTTCTCGACCTTCGGTTCGGCCGGCGGCGCGGTACTCAGGGCGAGCGCCAGAAAAATGATGGGTGACATGGGGAAGCTCCGCCCGAGGGGTTGAGAACCTGTGCCTGTAAATGTTGTTACTAATATGGTTACGGTGAATTGATGGCTGTGATTGCGCCCCGCTCGGGGCCTCGCAACCGCCTCGCGTTCCACGTTGCTCGCGAACCAGACTTTGCTTAAATTCTAGTAGTCGGCCGATCGCCCGGGCTTCTTACAAGGTGTTGTAATGTCATCGCCTCCTCTCCGAACCGCTCGCGCCCGCCCGGCCCGGTGCGGGTTCACTCTGATCGAGTTGCTGGTGGTGATAGCCATCATCGCGATCCTCATCGGGCTGCTGCTCCCGGCCGTGCAGAAGGTGCGTGACGCGGCCGCCCGCATGACCTGCCAGAACAAGCTGAAGCAGCTAGCTGTGGCGTGCCACAACGCGCACGACGCGAGGCAGGTGTTCCCGGCCGGTCTGGAGGTCGCGAACCTGACCGGCTCGTGCCCCGACCAGGCCAACCCGTCGAACGACGCCCGCACCCCGTGGGGCGTGGCCGTTCTGCCGTTCGTCGAGCAAGACAACCTGTTCCGCAGCTTCTCGCCCACGGCCACGTTCGCCATCAACCGCGAGTTCCTCGGCAACGCGACCACCAACGGGACGCCGCAGCAGGTGGTGGTACCCACGTTCCACTGCCCGTCGGACGCCCGGACCGTCGGCTCGGACCGGTCCAGTTACCTGCCGGTGGGCGGCGGCGGCAGCCCGACCGCGTGCCCATGCGTGGCGACCAACTACAGCGGGTTCATCATCTACTCCAACGGCGTGTTCTACCTGAACTCGAAGACCAGGCTGACCGACATCACCGACGGCAGCAGCAACACGTACCTGATCGGTGAGAGCAAGTACCAGGTGGCCGACCTGCGCACGAGCGACAACGCGGAAAAGCGGGGCATGTGGTCGGGCGGCGCGTACCTGCGTAAGGACTGGCGGTACTACACGGCCATCGCCGCCGCGGTCGAGCCGATCAACCAGCCGAGCGGGATCGCGGACTACACCGCGACCGCGCGGCGCGAGAACGAGGCGGTCGTGGGCCGCACGTTCGGCAGCATGCACACCGGCGGGTGCAACATGGCGTTCGCCGACGGCAGCGTGAAGTTCATGCAGAACAGCACGGACATCAACCTGCACCGCTCCCTCGGCACCATCGCGGACGGGCTGCCCGTAGGAGGTGCGTGGTGACCCGCGCGCTCCAACTGCTTTGTGCCGCTGCCCTTCTGTTTGCGGTCGGGTGCGGGCCTACCGGTGTGGCGGTGACCGGGACCGTCACCCGCGGCGGCGAGCCGCTCGCCGCCGGGGTCGTCGCGCTCGAGCCGAAG
>JBJSXS010000297.1:0-3170 GCA_046086545.1 Gemmata sp. | reverse complement strand
ACCGCCCCCTCCGCGCGCTGAACGGGCTGACCGAAGACACGTTCGCGGTCATGCCGACGTTCAACGTGTCCGTCGGCCGGCAGCTGGGCGAGCGCTCGCGCGTGTTCGCCGGCTACACGTTCCAGTACCTGAGCCGCGCCGGGCGGCTGGGCGACGCGCTCTCCGCGGCCAACGACTCGCTCCCGCTCACCGACTTCTGGGTGCAGTCTGTCGGGTTCGGCCTCGAGTGGCGGTTCTGATCCGGGGCTGCGAAACTCACGCCACCGCGGCAGCGAGCTGCGAGAGGCGCCGGACCGCTGCGGCCGGGCCGCTCGGGCGCCCGAACACCGCGGTGCCGGCCACGAACACGCTCGCGCCCGCCCGCGCCGCCGGGCCGATGGTGCGTTCGTCGATGCCGCCGTCCACCTCGATCTCGCACGCCGGGTTGTGCTGCTCGATTAGCGCGCGGAGCTTCTTGAGCCGGTCCAGGCTTTCGGGGATGAACGCCTGCCCGCCGAACCCCGGGAACACGGTCATGCACAGCGCCAGGTCGATGTCGCGCAGGTACGGCTCCACCCGCTCGACGGGCATGTCCGGGTTGAACGCCAGCCCCACCTTCTTGCCCAGCGCGCGCTTGATGTGCTCGAGCATCGGGCGGGGGTCGGCCAGCACTTCCAGGTGAACAATCAGCGTGTCGGCGCCCTCCTTGATGAACCCGTCCAGGAACCGGCCCGGGTCTTCTACCATCAGGTGCACCTCGAGCGGAATGTTGGTGACCGGGCGCAGGCCCTTCACCACCACCGACCCCATACTGAGGTTCGGGACGAAGTGGCCGTCCATAACGTCAACGTGGATGCGGTCGGCCCCGGCCTTAGTTACCTCGCGAACGAGTTCACCGAGTTTCGAGAAGTCCGCGGCCAGAACGGATGGTGCGATCATTGTTGGCGTTGGGTGTAACGTGTTTGGTGTTTGGGCCCGGTCCCTCTTCCGCGCGCAGCGGCCGAGAATACCTTACACTAAACACCGAACACGTAACACCAAACACGACGAAATGAGTTACCGCTTCCCGATCGCGCGAAAGTTGCTGGCGTTCGCGGGCCGCGCCCGGCGCAGCTGGCTGGACCGGCACCAGGTGCCCGCGAACTTCTGGCTCCACCTGCTCGGAATCCCGCTGGCGTTCGCGGCGGTGCCCCTGTTGTTCTTTGTGGAATGGTACTGGGGCACCGGGGCCGTTGTGCTGGGATACTTCATTCAATGGGTCGGCCACCGGATTGAAGGGAACGACGTGGGCGAACTGATTCCCTTGAAGCGACTGCTCGGCATGCCGGTGGTGGCCATCGCCCCGCGACGCGAGGAGCGCCGGGGCCAGCCCTGAAGAGTGGTCGCTCGCAAGGCAACGAGTCGCGCCTTGCCGGTCGCGGGTCGGTGGCGGTTCGCGACCGCCGGGCAGCCGTTTGTGCCCGGGGCGGCCGTCACTTCGCAACGACGCAGTCCTTAAGCTGGACGACCTTGTTAATGCGCCCGGTGCAGAGGCCGCGCACCGTGATATTCTGGCCGCGCTCGGCCTGCGCGAGTGTGTACTTGGCCTTCTCCGCGAAGGTGCAGTTGACAGTCTTCGTCCCCTCGCCCGATACGAGTTCGAGTGTGACGGTCGTCTGGCCGGTCTCGCGGGTCACGCGCGCCACCTTGCCGGTCACTTCGAGCACCTTGTCCTTGTACTTTAGTTCCGCCGCGATCACGTTCGACTGGAACTCCGCGTCAAGATTCTCGGCGCTAACGGGGAGCCCGGGGCCATTGCGGATGGCCTCCTTGATGCGATCTTTAGCAATTTCTTCGAGCACCTGCTTCTGGTACTCCTCGTCGGTGAGCTTGGGATCCGCCTTCTTGGGTTGTACCGGTGCCGGCTTCGAGCCGGTTCGCGGGGGCAGTGGGGCGGGCAAGAACTCCGGCGTCGGGGGCGGCCGGTACGCGAACCGTTCCTCGCCGCGAAACAGTACGCCAAACATCGCGAGCCAAATTAGCGAGAACGCTACCGCGGAACTGCTCACGACTGTGGCCGCGATCGGAATGCCTGTCCCGTGACGTGAACCGCGAGCGACTACGACCGATGTTACGGCGAGAACAAGGGCGATTACCGCGGCGAAAATCGCGAACGCGCCGAAGCAGGGAATCAGGCTGACAATTAGTGCCAGAACGCCCTTCACCAGAGCGATGACGCCCAGAACGCTAACGTCCTTGCTCGCCGCGCGCTCGGATCGGTCGTGATCGTGCCGGCGGGTACGCCGCGGGCGTCGCTCGTCACGGTCGCTGTCGCCCTCGCGTACTTCGTGATCTCGCATAGGTCGAACCCGTACCGGGTGAGGAGTGTCGTCGGGATACTCACCGCGTCCGCGGTCCCCGTGAAACCGTATTCGTTCGAACCGCCACGAGATTTTCGGGATTTTATCGTGACAGCGCGAAGTTCATGAGTGCGACAGCACCAAAGGAACGCGAGGCGCGCCTGAGCGTCGTATACGGGCAACCGCACGACGACACACCACACCTGGTGTTCGGTTACTGGGTTAAAGAGAGCGGCGGCGGAAGCGACAGTACACGAGTCGATTTTTTCACGTCTGGAAGGCTGAACGGACGAACGACCCCGGGTTCGCTCTGGGCCGGCTCAATCGCGGATTTGTTGACGTCTCGGGGGCCGAAGCGCCGCGCATGTCATTGTCATTTGTGG
Organism: Gemmata sp.; assembly: GCA_046086545.1. Classification (GTDB taxonomy): domain Bacteria; phylum Planctomycetota; class Planctomycetia; order Gemmatales; family Gemmataceae; genus Gemmata. The sequence goes on along the minus strand of JBJSXS010000297.1, from coordinate 469 downwards.
ATTCACGCTCTTGTTTTGGCTTGCCCCGATAAAGGAGATCTACGTCGGCTGGCAAATCGCGTGCAAGACTCTCTGCTTTGGTCGGCCGATGACACGTTGCGGTGCGCTGACCGCCCAGTGACTTTCACTCCCCGGTGCCGGTCCCGGGGGCGAACCCGCGGCGCATCTGGTTCTCGGTAATGGTGCGCGGAAGCAGGAACTGCAAGAGGTAGTCGGGCCCGCCGGCCTTCGATCCGATGCCGCTCAGCTTGAACCCGCCAAAAGGTTGGCGGTCCACCAGCGCGCCCGTGCATTTGCGGTTGATGTAGAGGTTCCCCACGCGGAACTTTCGTTTCACCTTTTCGACGTGGCTCGGGCTGCGGCTGTAGCACCCGCCGGTAAGCGCGTACTTCGTGCCGTTGGCGATACGCAGCGCGTCGTCCAGATTTTTCGCGCGGATCACGGACAGCACCGGGCCGAAGATTTCTTC
>JBJSXS010000296.1:0-7733 GCA_046086545.1 Gemmata sp. | reverse complement strand
GGCCGAGGAGCCGGCGGCGGAGCCGCTCACCGGGCCGACGTGCGACGCGTGCGGCCTCTCGTACCTGGAGTTCCGCAACCACGGGCGGTTCGGCTGCTCGCACGACTACGAAGCGTTCAAGGCGGAGTTGCTGCCGCTGCTGGCGAGCATCCACGGGGACGTGCGGCACGTGGGCAAGGTGCCGCGCCGGCTGCCCCGGTCCGAGCGCGCCCAGGGGGAACTGGCCGCGCTGCGGCGCCGGCTCCAGCAGCTGGTGGCCGAGGAGAACTACGAGGAGGCGGCCCGCGTCCGGGACCGCATCAAGGAACTGGAAAACGGCTAACCGCGTGCGCGGAAATGCGAGACCCGAAGAACGAAACCCGGACGGCGCCGCGCCCGAACGCCTCGCTGCTTTCGACTTTCGGCTTCGGACGTTTCGGATTTCCCCCGCCAGGGGGTTTGGGGTGAAGTGCCAGATTTGCGACAACCCGGCCACGGTGCACTTGACCGACATCGTGAACAAGAAGAAGCGGGAGCTGCACCTGTGCGAGCGGTGCGCGCGCGAGCGGAACCTCATCCCCGAGCCGCCCGGCCCGCAGATCGACCTCAAGGCGCTGCTCGGGCTGCTCACCAGCCCGTTCCCGGACGCGCGCGCGGGTGAGGCGCTTCCGGAGCCGGTGCCCGCCGGGTGCGACGTGTGCGGCATGACCGTCGCCGAGTTCAAGGCCGGCGGCCGCCTCGGGTGCCCGCACGACTACGAATCGCTACGCTCCACCCTGGAGCCGCTGCTGGAGCGCGTCCACCGCGCGCTGGCGCACGCGGGCAAGGGCCCGCGGGCCGTCCGCCTGCGCGAGTGGAAGCGCCAGTTGGCCGCCGCGGTCGCCGCCGAGAACTACGAAGAGGCGGCCCGGCTCCGCGACCTGATCCGACAGGCCGAGTGAACGGTGAACAGTGGGCCGGCTGGTGCCGGCGTATTCGGCTGCCCGCTGACGGCTTGGAACCGCTTATGAAGCTCGACGACCTGCTCCCGAACCTGGGCGAATGGCTCCGCGGCACCGGCCCCGAGTCGGACGTGGTCGTGTCCACGCGCATCCGCCTCGCGCGCAACCTGGCCGACCTGCCGTTCGCCACGCGCGCGACCACCGCGCACAAGGCCGAGGTGATTTCCCGCGCGAAGGACGCGATCAGCAAAGCGGGCGCCGCGCACCAGCTCGAGTACGCCGACATCCCGGCGATGGCCGCGCTGGACCGGCAGTTCCTCGTGGAGCGGCAACTGATCAGCCGCGAACTCGCCGGCGGCCTCGACGGCCCGCGCGGGGTCGCGTTCGACCCCACCGAGACCGCCAGCGTGATGGTCAACGAGGAGGACCACCTGCGCCTCCAGGTGCTCCGCTCCGGGTTCGCCCTCGACGAGGCGTGGCAGGACGTCAACGCGCTGGACGACGCGCTCGAGCGGCGGCTGAGCTACGCGTTCCACGCCCAGTTCGGGTACCTGACCGCGTGCCCCACCAACGTCGGCACCGGGATGCGGGCCAGCGTGATGCTGCACCTGCCGGCGCTGGGCCTCACCAAGCAGATCGACAAGGTGTTCCGCGCGCTGCAGAAGATCAACCTCGCGGTCCGCGGGCTGCACGGCGAGGGCTCGCGCGCGTTCGGCGACCTGAACCAGATCTCGAACCACGTCACGCTCGGCAAGAGCGAGGAAAAGCTCCTCGGCGAGATCCGCGAGGTGATCGTCACCATCCTGCAGTACGAGCGGCAGGCGCGCGCCGCGCTCGTGAAGGAGCGCCGGCAGGCCGAGCACGACCGGGTGGCGCGGGCCATCGGCACCCTCGGCAGCGCGACCATGATCACCGCCGAGGAGACGATGGAGCTCTTGTCCGCGGTGCGCCTGGGCATCCACCTGCACCTGCTCGACGGCATCCCGGTGACCGCGGTGAACCAGCTCTTCATCCACACGCAGTCGGCGCACCTGCAGAAGCTCGCCGGGCACCCGCTCGACGGCGAGGAGCGGAACGCGGCCCGCGCCAAGTACCTGAAGACCAAGCTCCGCGAACTCGGTCCCCACAAGTGAAGCGCGCCGCCCACTTCCTTGTGTTCGCCCTCGGTCTCGGCCTCTGGACGTGGAAGCTCCTGGAGCCCAAGCCGTTCCCCGACGAGCTCGCGGCCGGCCTCGGCGCGTTCCTCCCGAGCGACTGGAAGTTCTGGGCCGCGAAGTCCCTGCACGTCGCCGGGTACGCGCTCCTCACGCTCGCGGCGGTCACGCTGCCGGTGCCGCGCCGCTGGAAGTGGTGCCTGGCGGCGCTGCTCGCGCTGCACGGCGGCGCCACCGAGTTCGGCCAGACCTTTGTGCCCGGGCGCCACGGGTGCCTGCGCGACGTCATCATCGATTGTGTCGGAATCGGGCTGGGCGCGGTCGTGTGGCGCCTGTTCCACAAGCGCGACTGAGGCCGGCGCCCGCGCGGCAACCGGTCGGTTACGCGCCGACCCCGCCGAGCGGCGGCGCTCGGCGGGGTCGCGATTAAGGATTCGAGGGCGCGCCCCCGTCAACTGGTGCCCCGCGCCGGCGCTTGCGGCCGGGGGCCGGGGGCGGCTGAGCGGGTCACCCCGCCGCGGCCTGCTTGCGCGCCTCCCAATCTTCCGGCGACAGCAGCACCTGCCGCGCGTTGCTCCCGTTGTACCCGCCGACGATGCCGTCCTCGGCCATGAAGTCGATGAGCCGCGACGCCTTGCCGTACCCGATCCCGAGCGCGCGCTGGAGCAGCGAGGTGCTGCCGCGCTGCTCGCGGATCACCACCTCCACCGCCTGCTCGTAGATCGGGTCGCGCTCGCGCAACTTCTCGCCCATGCCGCCGCCGTCGCCCGCCTCGAGCTGCTCCCGGGTCTTGAGGTTCTGCAGCTCGTTGTCGTAGGTCGGCGTGTCGGTGGCGATGGCGTTCACCACCCGCTCGATCTCCTCGTTCTCCACGTAGGCGCCCTGCGCCCGGGTGAGGTTGCCGGTCTGGAGGAACAGCATGTCGCCCATGCCGAGCAGCCGCTCGCCGCCCTTCTCGTCCAGCACCACCGCGCTGTCGGACCGGTTCGTCACCCGGAAGCAGATGCGGGCCGGCATGTTCGACTTGATCAGGCCGGTCACCACGTCCACGGTGGGCTTCTGCGTGGCGAGGATCAGGTGGATGCCCGCGGCGCGCGACTTCTGCGCGAGCATGATGATGTTCCCCTCGATCTCCTTCTTCATCTTCATCATCAGGTCGCCGACCTCGTCGATGACGATGACGATGTACGGCATCTGTCGGGGGATCGCGCGCAGCTCGTCCTCGCTGTCCGGGTTCACGCGGCGCGCGATTTCCTCGAACGGGAGCTCGTTGTAGCTCGCGATGTTGCGCACCCGGGCGCGGTGCAGCCACTCGTACCGCTCCTCCATCTTGTCCACGGCCCACGCCAGAATCGCGGCGGCCTTGTCGTCCTTCGTCACCACCGGCGTCATCAGGTGCGGGATCTGCGCGTAGTCGGTCAGTTCGACCTTCTTGGGGTCGATGAGGATCATCCGGCACTCGTCCGGGCGCCGCGTGAGCAGCAAACTCACGATGATCGTGTTGAGGCACACCGACTTCCCGGTGCCGGTGCTGCCGGCGATGAGCAGGTGCGGCATCGTCGCGAGATCGAAGGCGAGCGGGCGCCCCTCCACGTCCTTCCCGATGAAGAGCGGCAGCTTGAACTTGCTCACCTTCGGTGTCGTGGCGAGGGACCCGACCAGCTCCTTGAGCTGTACCGTCTGGCGAATCTCGTTCGGCACCTCGATGCCGACCGTGTTGCGCCCGGGGAGCGGCGCCACGATGCGCACCGTGGGCACCTTCAAGTTCAGCGCGAGGTCGTCGGCAAGGTTGGTGACCTTGTTGAGCCGCAGCCCGGTTTCGAGGCTGATCTCGTATTGCGTGATGACCGGGCCGGTGTGGATGCCGACCACCTTCACGTTCACGCCGTAGTCGAGGAACGCCTTCTCCAGCAGCACCGCGACCTCGCGCAGCTTCTGCTCGTGGTCCTCGACCGGGAACGGCTCGGGGTCGTTCAGCAGCGACAGCGGCGGCAGTTCGTAGTCGGCGGTCGGCGGCTGCTCGTCCGCGGGCGGGGGGGCGTGCAGGACGAGCGCGGGCTTCGGCCCGGCGTGGACGTGAATCGGGATGCCCTCGGCCCGCTCCTCGGGCGAGGGGCCGTCGGCTTCTTGTCGCTCCGCCGCCGGGGCCAGCGGGAGCGGCGACCGCGGCGGGGGCGGGGGCGTCGTCGGAACCGGGACCGGTGCGATCTTGGTGATGGGCACGCTCAGCGCCGCCGGCGCCGCGCTGGTCGCCGGCGCCGCGCTGGTCGCGGGAGCCGGCCGGCGCGCGGGGACGAATACCCGCGCGCGCCGGGCCAGCGCCGCGAGCCGCGCGGCGACCGCGCCGAGGGCCGCGCCCGCCGGCGTCAGAACGCGCTCCGTTGCCGCGGCCACGCGGTCGTTGGCCCACACCGCGCCGCGCCGCCCCGCCCGCGCGCCGAACCAGGTCACGCGGCCGACCAGCACCACCGCGCGGTCCGCGACCAGCACGAGGCTCGCCACCGCTGCCAGCACGAACGCGAGTACCGCGCCCCACGGGTCGGCGGCGTCTTCGAGGGCGAACCGCAGGTACGCGCCGACGGACCCGCCCCGGCCCGCGACCGACGGCTCGGGCAGGCCCGCGCCGAACCAGTCCACGCCCACCGCGGCGACCACGGTGACGGCACACCACCCGGCGACGCGGACCGCGAGCATGAGCGGCCCGCGGTCCGCGATGAGCCGGGCGCCGACCGCCCACCAGCCCGCGGCGAACGCCAGCGCGGCCAGGCCCAGCGGCTCGAGGACGAGCGCGGCCGCCCGGTCGCCCCAGGCGCCGAACGGGTTCGGCCCGGGGTTCAGCGGCCGCGCGGCCCCGACCGCGACCGCCAGCGCCGCGCCGACCGCGAACAGCGACAGCACCAGCGCATCGACCCGCCACCGGGACTGAAGCGGCGTTTCGTTCGTTTCGGTCATCTGGCGACCCTCGGACCCGCGCGCCCTGCACAACCAACATTGTCATTCGTGGGACGCGCGGGCCCCACCCCTTCTCGCCCCCGCCGGGCGCGGTTTTCGCGCGCCGGGCGTCGCGCCCGCTATAACACGAACGGCCGGAACATCCGGAAGGGTCGCGGGGCCGGGGTACATGCTGCACGTCGCGCTGTGGGAGCCCGAGATCCCGCCCAACACCGGTAACGTCGCGCGCCTGTGCGCCGCCACCGGCACCCGCTTGCACCTCATCGGGCGCCTCGGGTTCCGGCTCGACGACCGCTCGCTGAAGCGCGCCGGGCTGGACTACTGGCACGCGGTCGATGTGGTGCGCCACGTCACCTTCGAGGACTTCGAGCGCGACACCGCCGGGCTGCGCGTCTGGTGCGTCGAGACGCCGAGCGAGACGCCGTACACGCGGGCCGATTACGCGGACGGGGACTGCCTCCTGTTCGGCAGCGAGTCGAGCGGACTGCCCGCGCGGGTGCGCGAGCGGTACGCGGAGCGGCTGGTGGGCATCCCGATGCCCGGGGGCGGGGCCGTGCGGAGCCTCAACCTCGCCACCGCCGTCGGGGTCGTGCTGTACGACGCGCTGCGCCGGCTGCACGGCTGGTAGAACCAGAACCGGTTCGCCCCATTCGCCCGTCGCGGCGCGCGAATAAGGGTGACACGGCGGGCGGAAAAGGGTTGGATAGGGTCTGCAGAGAAACAGCGGGAGCGAGGTGGGGATGTCGCAAGCGGTAGTAGCGTTTTCGGCCGTCGGGGAACTGGCGGGGTTCGTTCACACGCAACTGTGTGCCAAGGATGCCCTTGATCCCACGCAGGCGCCGCTGTTCCGCACGCCGCTCAAGCGGGGCGGGCGCGCGTGCGGGCTGGTGTTTCACGTCGAGGGGCCGCGCCTCCTGCGCACGAGCGCGGTGTGGTCGGCCGACGACGGCCGCGTCATCTTCTACGACTCGTCGGGCCTGCGGTTCAAGGAAGTGACGTTGAGCGAAAGCCCCCCGCTCGAGCGCGAGGGGGCCGCCCCGTAGTCGCGGGCGTCAGTCGTCGTCGCCCTTCTTGTCGAACTTGATCTTGCAGCCGGCCGCGGCGGGCGTCTCCGCGGCGGGCGCCGGCTTGCCGGCCAGCGCCGCTTTCACCGCGTCCTCCACGTACCTCACCTTCGGGCTGCCGGGGCTGTCGTCGAACGCCCCCATGTACGCCACCTTCCGGTCCTTCGTGAGCACGAAGCACTCGGGGGTGAACATCGCGCCGTAGGCCAGCGCGCTTTTCTGCGACGGGTCGTACAGGTAAGCGAACCCGAACCTCTTCTTGGCCGCGCGCTCCTTCATCGCGGGGAGCGCGTCCAACTTGCCCGTGTTCACGTTGATCGCGACGAACCCCACCTTGCTGTCGGGCCTGGCGCACTCGGCCGCGAGCGCGACGAGCCGCTCCTCGTAGCTCTCGGCCACCGTGCAACTGTTGGCGGTGAACACCACCACCAGCACCTCCTTGTCCTTCCAGTCGGCGAAGGAGTGCTTCTTGCCGTCGGTGCCCTCCAACTTCTCCCAGCTCGGTGCGGCATCGCCGATGTTGAGCTTCTTGTTGTACTTGCCGGCGCCCGCCGGGGCGGTGGACAGCGCGAGCGCGAGCGTGGCGAACAGGAGGGTGAGCGTGGGTTTCACGGCGGAGTCCTCTGGGATCGCTGGCACACCCGCCCCGCCCGGCAGCGCCGGGAGCAAGACAGAGGCGGTTGTCATTCGCGTGCGAGGCACGAACGTGTTGCCCCTCGCGCCGGGCGGGAGCGGGGGGCCTTCTGACCTACGCCTTCTTCAAGTACGTGGTGCCGGTGTCCACGTGTTCGAGTGTGGCGGACCGGCACAGGCCCACCAGCGCGGGGTTGTCGGCCGGGGCGTGGAACTCGCAGATGCCGAAGAACTGGTCCTGCAGGAACCGCAGGATCTGGGACAGGAGGAGCTTTGCGAGGCCCAGGCGCTGCAGGTCTTGCCGCACCTGGATGTCGAGGACCCCGGCCGACGGGAACCCCCAGCGCCAGCTGTACCCCTCCAGCTCCCACACGATGGAGCGGGCCGCGATGAACCCGCCGGCCAGCTTGTCCACGATCCGGAACTCGACCGGGTCCAGCGTGCCCCACACGCACTCGTGCCACCAGCTCGGCACGCCCGCGGTCCGCATCACCTGCGTCTCGTACCGCTTCCGCAGCATCGAGAACCGCGCGTCGGGGATCGACAGCGGGGCGTCCAGCTTCTTCTGGAAGACGAGCGTGGTCCCGGCCGGCTGGTACCCGAGCGACTTGAAGAACGGGTCGGCCGCCGGGTCGGACGCCAGGAACCCCGGGCAGTTGGTGCCGCCGTACAGCCCGAACCCGAACGGGCAGTACGGCCACACCGGGCCGGCCCGGAGCGTCGTCGCGCCCCGCGCCGTCAGGTACTCCTCGCACTTCTTGACGAGGTTCGCGCCGAGGCGGCCGCGCCCGACGCCGGGCCGCACCGCGACCGAGCACACCACCCCGTGCGAGCGGTCCAGCGCGGTGAGCGTGTCGTTCGGGCCGAACCCGGCCAGCGCGTACCCGACGATGCGGTTGTCGGAGTCGTCGTACGCGACGATCAGCCCGTCCGGGTCGAAGTACGGCTTGGAGAACACCCAGCGGTCCAGCAGCGCGGGGGTGCGCAGCGGGAAGCTGCCGCGGGCCGTG
>JBJSXS010000295.1:0-5152 GCA_046086545.1 Gemmata sp. | reverse complement strand
TCCACGAACTCCATCACGATGTACGGCGTGTCGCCGTGCCGCCCCACGTCGAACACGCGCACGATGTTCGGGTGGTCCAGGGCGGCCGCGGCACGGGCCTCGCGCAGGAACCGCTCGGTCGCGAGCTGCTGCCCTTCGCCGCGCACCGGGGCCAGCACCTTGAGCGCCACCTTGCGGTGCAGGTCCATGTGTTCGGCCAGATACACCGCGCCCATGCCGCCGCGCCCGAGGAGGTCCTGCACCGCGTACGGCCCGATGCGGAACCCCTTGTGCCGGCCCAGCAGCAGCTGGCTCGCCTGGAACTTCGTAACGAACCCTTTTTGAACGAGTTGCTCGGCGGCCTGCTGCGTGTCGTCCGGCAGCTCGGCGGCTTCGGGCAGCGCTTTCAGCCGCGCGGCCGTCAAAACGCCGCTCTTCTTGAGCAGGTCTACGAGGTCGGCGGTGGATACCGGGGCGATGGCTGCCATGGCCAGTCGTGTCCGGGAAGTAGGGCGAGGGGTCGCTGCGTGCGAACTGCGGCGCCTCAGCATAGAACAGTAACACTGACCGTGCCGAAGGCCCGGCGCTATTGGTCCGGGTCCCCGACACCGCACCCGCACAGGCCGCATCGAGCGCTACTCGAGTGCCCGGACAGACGGGTTCAGTCCCCTCCCGGCTCGCCCCACCGGCGCGACAGGTGGTGATCGACGCCGAGCTGATCGCAGACCCGTGCGACGACGAAATCGACCATGTCCGCGATGCCCTGCGGCCGCGTGTAGAACGCCGGCATTGCCGGCAGGACGACGGCCCCCGCTTCCGTCACGGTAACCATATTCCGGAGCGCGATCAAGCCTAGGGGGGTCTCGCGCGGCACCAGAACGAGTTTCCGCCGCTCCTTCAGGTGTACGTCCGCGGCCCGGTGAATCAAGTTCTCGGACACGCCGTGGGCGATGGCCGCCAGCGTGCCTAGGCTGCACGGGCACACCGCCATCCCGCCGGTCGGGAACGACCCGCTCGCGATGCCCGCGCGGAAGTCGCGGTAGTGGTGGTAGTGCAGGCGCCGCAGGTCCAGGCCCGCGGCGCGCGGGCCGAGGAGCGCCCGCGGGTCGAACTCCTGCGGGGCGAGCCGCACGCTCGTGCCCGCCTCGGCGTCGAGCACCTCGACCGCGGCCGGGCTGATCGTCAGGTGAACGTCGCGCCCGGCGCGGAGCATCACCTCCACGAGCCGCAGCCCGTAGGGCGACCCGCTCGCGCCGGTGAACGCGACAACCAGATCGGACGCGGCCACTCGTCACCTCCGCCGTTCACGCCGCGGCGAACCGCGACACTGTTCCCGCTTCCCATCCTACCGTTCGCGGGGCAAAATGGTTAACGCGCCCCCCACCACCCCCGGACCCGACCCATGCGCACCTTACCCGCGCTCGTACTCGCTCTGGCGACGTGCGCCACCGGCGCGGCCCAGCCGGTCGGGCTATCGACCTGGCCGTTCGACGAGATCACGCTCACCAACGGCGCCAGGCTGCAGGGGCTGATCGTTCACGAGTTGCCCGACGGGATCGAGTTCCGCACCGTGTCGCGCCCGCCGGGGCGCCCGACTGTCACGCTCACCGGGTTCGTCACCAAGGCGGAGATCGCGGGCGTGAAGCGGTTGTCCGACAAGGACCGCGCGGCGCTGCGCGAGAAGCTGGCCGAACTGGACCCGACCGGCGAGGGCGAGCGCAAGCGCATGGAGTCGCTCGAACTGGTGCCCGCCGACTGGCCCGGGAAGCCCGGCGCCGCGAAACTGTACGACTCCGACTACTTCACACTGGTGAGCACCGGCACCGAAGAACTGACCCGGCGCTCGGCCGTGCGGCTGGAGCAGATCTACACCGCGTTCGCCCGGTTCCTGCCGCCCGCCGCCAGGCAGGCGCGCCCCACCCGGGTCATGTTCGCCACCGACCCCGACGAGTACCGGGCGCTGCTCGGCGGCGCGAAACTGCTGAACCCGGCCGTGTTCGACGCGACCCGCAACCAGGTGCTGTGCGGCAGCGACTTGCGCCGCCTCGGGGACGAACTTCAGTCGGCCCGCGTGCACCACGCGCAGCAGGTCGCGGGCATCGACAGGTACGAGGAGAGCGTTAAAAAGCTGTACAAGGGCGAGGAGCTGGCCCGGCACCTGAAGACGGTCGCGGCCGAGCGTAAGAAGGTGTTCGTGACCGACGTGAACAACGGGGCGAAGTTCGACACCGCGACCGGCAAGCAGTTGTTCGCGATCCTGTACCACGAGGCGTTCCACGCGTACGTGTCCACGTTCGTGTACCAGCCGCTGAAGCCCGACGCGGTGCGCGCCGGCGCGGGCACCGGCGAACTGCCCCGGTGGCTGAACGAGGGCTTGGCCCAGGTGTTCGAGAAGGCGGTGGTGGAGGCCGGCGAGCTGCGGGCCGACCACCCGGACAAGGAGCGGCTCCAGCGCGCCAAGGACTGGCTCCGGGGGGCGAACGGCGGGCCGCTGGTGCCGCTCGGCGCCCTGCTCGTCTCGGGCAGGGACGCGTTCCTCGCGTCGCACGCCGACCAGAAGGCCGCGTCCGACCGCGCGTACCTGACGTGCTGGGCGCTGGCGCACTATCTGGCGTTCGAGCGCCGGCTGATCGGCACGAAGGCGTTCAACAAGTACCTGGTCGCGGTCAACGGCGGCGGCGACCCTACGGCGTCGTTCGCCGAACTGGTCGGGCAGAAGCTGGACGCTTTCGAGAAGGACTGGCACACCTACCTGACGCGCCTTCAACCCAACGGGCAGTTGGCCAAGTAGGGGAGGGGCGTGCCGGTTTTGGGGCCGCGGAGCGGGCCCAAGCAACGCCGCCTCATGCCTTGGGACCATCCGCGCCCGGCTCCTCCACCGGGGTGCCGAACTCCCGGTCGGCCGCGCCGCCGGCCGGGGCTTCAGGCGCCTTGTCGTGGTGCCGGCCGGTCACCGTGTCCACCGCCATCTCCACCGCCTTCTCGACCGCGTGCCCGACCGCCACCGCGGGCTTCGCGATCAGATCGGGTACGTGCGGCGGCTCGCCCGTCGAGACGTGCCGCGACAGGATGTACTTCTGGATCATCGCCCCCGCGATGCCCGACAGGATCGCCACGATCACCAGCGGCTTGTACGCGTTGATCTTGTTGAAGATGAACAGCACCTGGTCGGTCAGGAAGTACGACAGCCAGAACAGGATGTTGACCAGCGGCACCGCGTAGATGGCGTCGGCGAGCATGAACCGGCCGGCCGGGACGCGGAGCACGCCCGCCATCACGAAGATCGGCCCGCGGATCCCCGGGAGGAACCGCGCGCCCAGCAGGATCATGATGCCGCGGTCGTGGAAGTTCTTCTCGATGCGCTCGCGCTTGTCGGGCGGCAGGAGCCGCCGCTGCACCCATTTGAGGTCCAGCAAACGCCGCCCCCACAGCCGGCCGACGGTGTACAGCAAGCCGTCCCCGATCACCACGCCGGCCATCACCACCGGCAGCATGATCCACCACCGCAGCCGCCGCGGGTCGTCCCGGCGCCGCACCTCGTCGCGCCGGTCCGGGTCTGTGTTGTTCGGGTCCGGGTGCGGCTCGCCGTCGTACTCGGCGTCCGAGTGGCCCACCATGATCCCGGCGGTGATGACCGGCAGCTCCTCCGGCATCGGCACGAAGGTCGATGCCGCCATCAGCGCGGTGAAAATGCCCAGGTAGTGGTAGCCGGAGGCACTGAGGTGTTCGAGCATCGCCGAGGCTGTTGGGTGTTTCGCCGCGCGTGTTTGGTACCCGGCGCAGCGCTTCCCCCTAACGTATGCATTACGGCGGGCGAAACGCCAGACTCGAAACACCAAACACGCGCGGCGAACCACCACCATGAAACTCGGCCTCATCAACTCGGCCTGGGCGCAAGCCGGCAAGGGCACCGCGTTCGGCATCCGCATGACCAAGGAGATCGGGTTCGACACCATCGACATTTTCGCCGACCCGCTCGACACCGACGCCAAGGAGCGCAAGCTCATCAGGACCGAGTGCGGGCGCGCGGGGTTGCCCGTCGTCAGCGTGGCGTGCGTCGCGGTCGGGCTGATCGACTTCAACCCGAGTGTGCAGCGGTTTCACCTCCAGCGGTGCCGCGCGTACCTCGACTTCTGCTACGAACTGGGCGCGCGAAACCTGCTCCTGGTGCTCGGCGAGTACATCTGGGACCGGCAGGTGATCCCCCCGCAGGAGCAGTGGAACACCGGCCTCTCGCACCTCAAGGCACTGGGCGATTACGCCGCGAACCTGGGCCTCGAGATTGCCCTGGAGTTGGAACCGTTCAAGCTCTCGCTGCTGAACGATGTGCCCAACATGGTGCGGTTCGTGGACGCTGTGAACCACCCGGCCGTGCGCGCGAACATTGACGTGTCGCACCTGTGTCTGGCCGGCACAAAGCCCGAGGAGTTGCGTGCCTTGAAGGGCAAGGCGGTTCATGTTCACATCAGTGACTGTGACGGTAAGGTTCACGGCGACCTACCGCCGGGTCGCGGGGCGGTCGATTTCCTGCCGTACCTCAAAGAGATCGCGGCCCTCGACATCGACGGCGCCATTAGCATTGAGCTGGAGTACTCGCCCGAACCGGACAAAATCGTGGAGTGGGTAACGGAAGCGTACCGGGCGACGGCCGATTTGATGCAAGCGGCGGGCATCCGCCGCGAATAATAGGTGTTGCAGGGAAGTGTCCCATCGAGGGCGCCCGGGCCGATCGCCCGAGTACACACGGGGCGGGCCGGAACGCGACCCACCAACGACGAAGGGACGAACTGCGCTACCGGCGGTCCCTTCCTCGTCGCTGGCGGGTCGTTTCGTTTGGAGCGAGCAATGTCAGACCGACTCATTGAAACGACCGAATCGCCCAAGCTCTCCGGCGAGTGGAGGCGCCAGACCGCGCTGGCCGCGCCGGCGGAGACCAGGTTCCTCCGCGGCCCGCAGGCGCGGAAGTTCGAGTTCTGGCAGGTGATTAAGATCTGCCGCGAGTTGTTCCGCGGGTTCCGCAAGTTGCACTTCGTCGGCCCGTGCGTGACCGTGTTCGGCTCTGCCCGGTTCGACGAGCACCACCGGTACTACGCCATGGCCCGCCAGGTCGGTCACATGCTTGGCAAGTCCGGGTTCACCACCATGACCGGCGGCGGCCCGGGGATCATGGAGG
>JBJSXS010000294.1:0-6133 GCA_046086545.1 Gemmata sp. | reverse complement strand
GTGAGCCTGCTGTTCGACGTGAACGCCCCCGGCGGCACGGTGCGCGCGCGGACCGCGCCCCCGCCGCCGAAGGTCGAGGAGCCGGTCCCGTTCGCGATCGGCGCGCGGGGCACTCCCAAAGGCAGCGGCCGCGAGAAGGCCGCCCCGCCCGGGAACGGGACCGGGTTGCAACTCGATGCGCCGCTGCACGAGCGCGTGAAGGCCGCGGTGCCCGTGGTGCTGGCGCGCACCGGGTTCCCGGACGGCGACACAACCATCACCAGCGTGCCCGACCTCAGCTTCCGCATGACCGACGGCGAGAAGACCTGGGTGGTCACCTACAACGCGCTGACCGGCACCGTGAGCGGCACCTCGGCGGAATCGGTCCTGCCACCGGACGAGCTTTCCACCCGCCGGTTCCTCACGCGCATGCACCTCGCGCACGGCTACCCCGGCGACACGGGCGCGAAGTGGTTCTGGGCCGTCATCGTGGACGCGATGGCGTTCGTAATGGTGTTCTGGGGCGTGTCGGGGCTGTTCATGTGGTGGCAACTCAAGGGCGCCCGCCTGCCCGGGTTCGCGGTGCTGCTGTGCAGCGCCGCCGCCGCGACCGCCCTCGGCTTCGGCATGCACGAGCTGCTGTTAGCCAAATGACCGGCTTAAAAGCCCCGGGCCGCTCCGACGTGGCGACGGCACGCGGAATGTGCCCCCGCGTCTGAAAGCCCCGGCCGTCTGAGCGGTATCCAGTGGTGACACCGATGGGCACGCAGTGGCACCACTGGATCGACCGATGATTACCATCCGCAAAGGAACCGAGCGCGGCGAGACCAGGTACGGCGGCTGGCTCGACAGCCGGCACACGTTCTCGTTCGGCGACTACCAGGACCGCCGGTACCACCAGTTCCGCGCGCTCAGGGCCATCAACGACGACCGCATCGCGCCCGGCGGCGGCTTCCCCACGCACCCGCACCGCGACATGGAGGTCCTGACCTGCGTGCTGAGCGGGGCGCTCGAACACTCGGACAGCATGGGCAACGGCGACGTGATCAGCGCGGGCGAGTGGCAGGCCATGACTGCGGGCACCGGGGTCGCCCACAGCGAGTTCAACCCGTCCGACGAGGAGGGGGTCCACCTGCTGCAAATCTGGCTGCTGCCGGACCGCCGCGGGCACGCCCCGACCTACCAGCAGAAGGCGTTCACCGACGGGGAGAAGTTCGACGCGTGGAAACTGGTCGCCTCCCCGGACGGGTCCGACGGATCGCTCCGAATCCAACAGGACGCTCGCGTGTACCAGACGAAGCTCGCGGGCGCGGGCGCCGTGCGGCACGAGTTAAAGCCGGGCCGGGCCGCGTTCGTCCACGTCGCAACGGGAAGCGCGACCGTCAACGGCACCCCGCTGGTCGCGGGCGACGCCGTCGCAATCGAGGACGAACCGGTGGTCGTTGCTCAAGGGGCGGGCGAAGTGCTGCTGTTCGATCTGGCGTAGTGCAAACGTCTTGAAATTACAGCGATTTCTTTTTTGAGCGCGGTTTAGTAAAGAAAATTAAGAAAACATGCTTGTTCTCACATTGTCGGCGGGGTAGCATCGTGCTTCCGCCGGCTTCCTTTCGTTGCCGGAGTGTTCGTCAGCGACTGCTCCACCCTTGATCTCCGTCGCTCGCGAGGCCCCATATGCCCTCTCTCCTGTCCAGCCCACGGCTACAGCGCGCGCGCGCCGGCGGGTTCACGCTCATTGAACTGTTGGTCGTGATCGCGATTATTGCGATCCTCATCGGGCTCCTGCTCCCGGCGGTACAGAAGGTGCGCGAGGCGGCGGCCCGGATCCAGTGCCAGAACCACCTCAAACAACTCAGCACCGCGTGCCACAACTACCACGACACGAACAGTGCCCTGCCATACGGGCGCAAGTACGATGCGTGGGACTCGTACACTTGGACCCAACTGATCCTGCCGCACATCGAGCAGTCGACCGTGGCCGACAGGTACGTGACGCTGGGCTCGACCGGTTACACGATCGGCACCGGCCCGGCGTACAACCCGAACGGGTCGCCGCTCGGGCCCATCGGGAGCATCCACAAGGTGCCGCGCGAGGCGATCATCAAAACCTTCTACTGCCCGAGCGACGGCGGGCCGTACCCGAACGAGACGAACACTGCGGACTACGGATTCACCCGCGGCGCGTACCGCGGGTGCGCCGGCAGTGGCGACATGTACGGGGTCGTGCCGTCCGGAGACACCAGCGGGGGGCCGTGGGGTAAGGGGGTGTTCGGGGTGACGCCCGGACAGAGCTTCGATCCGAACGCCACCGTCAAGACGCGTGGGGTGTCGTTCAACGGTATCACGGACGGCACGTCGAACACGCTGATGTTGTCCGAGGGCATCTCGCCGACGGTGACCGGCTGGGGCGGCCCGATCGGCTCGGTCATCTACGGAAACATGGGCGGCGCGCTGTTCACCACCGTGCTGACGCCCAACTCGACCGCGGCCGACCGCCCCATCGGCCCGTGCCCCCAGACCCAGGGCGACGCGTCGTACAAACCCCCGTGCCTGACGCTCGGCGGAAGCGCCTGGGGCCAGCAGTGCGGGGTCGGCGCGCACGCCGCGGCCCGCAGCAAGCACAGCGGGGGCGGGGTGAACACAGCGATGGCCGACGGGAGCGTCCGGTTCTTCACCAACAGCACCAGCGTCGCGCTGTGGCGGGGCATGGGCACCGCGGCCGGCGGCGAAGTTCTCCCCAACCAGTAACGAGGGTCGCACATGACACGCGCAGCGATTGCGGCCCTCGCGCTCGGGGCCGCGCTCTCCGCACCGGGCTGTTCCGATTCGCCGACCGCAACCGTAACCGGCGCGGTGAGCTACGACGGCAAGCCGGTGAAGAGCGGGCACGTGACCTTTACCCCCACCGACGGCAAGGGGCCGACGGCCGGGGCACTGATCACCGACGGCAAGTACACGGCGACCAACGTGCCGCCGGGGCCGAAAACGGTGAAGGTGGAGGCGAACAGCGGCGAGGCGCCCTCCGTGCAGACCAGCGCCGACGGCGAACGGGTCGCGCGGGAGCTGAAGGGCAAGTACGGCGCCGACGGGGTCATCCGTACCGACTCCGTGCCGCCGGACGCCGAGGGCAACAACAGGGAACACGAGGTCAAGGCCGGGCCGCAAACTCTTGACCTGAACCTCAAGCCCCCGGCGAAGAGGTGATCGTGGCGCGACGCGGTCGGCGCCCGAGCTAAAACAGTTCCCGCACCGCGGCGCCGCCGTTGGGCAGCAGGTTCAGCACGCGGCCCGCGGCGTCGGTGTACGTCGCGTCCGGCGGCACGCCGAAGTGCGCGTAGATCGTCGCGGCCAGGTCGCCCGGGGTCACCGGGCGCTCCTGGATCCCGCCCCCGTCCTTGGTGGAACTGCCAATCACTTGCGCGTGCGTCAAGCCGCCGCCGGCCAGCAGCATCGACATGACGTAGGGCCAGTGGTTGCGCCCGTCGGTACTCCCCTGCGTGCCGAGTTGCGGCGTGCGCCCGAACTCGCCCATCGCGACCACCAGCGTCTGGTCGAGCAGCCCGCGTTGCGCGAGGTCGCTCACGAGTGTGGTGACGAGGTGGTCGAACAGCGGGAGCAGCGGCGTCAGCCCCTTCTTGATGCCCCCGTAGGGCGGGATGTTGTCGCCGTGCGTGTCCCAGGTGCCGCTCGCGGTGTGGTAGCTCAGGTCGAGCGTGACGAACGCGGTGCCCGCTTCCACCAGCCGCCGCGCGAGCAGCGCCTGCTGGCACCACAGGTGCTTGCCGTACCGGTCGCGCGTCGCCTGCGGCTCCTTCGCGACGTCGAGGGCGTCGCGCACGCGCCCGCCGGTGAGCATCCCGACCGCCTGCTGTTCGTACTTCTCGAGGCCGGCCATCGCGCCCGACTTGTCGATGTCGGAGCGGAGCCGGTCGAAGTTCTTGAGCAGCCGCTGCCGGTCGCTCATGCGCTCCGCGGACACGTCCGCGGGCAGCTCGAACATCTTGCCGCCGGACAGCTGCCCGGTGTCGGTGCCCACCAGATCGTAGACCGGGAGCCGGGCCGCCTCGTTCGCCAGGAACGGGTCGTACTGCTTGCCGACCAGCCCGCCGAACGCGACGTGACTGCGCGACTTCATGAACGCGACGTATGCCGGCACCAGCGGGTGGTTCGCCCCGCGGAGCTTGGCCACCAGCGACGCAACCGCGGGGTAGGTGCGTGCCTCGGGGTTGGTCCGCGGCTCGGCCAGCAGGTTGGCCGTCTGCATCACCGTGTTCGGCTCGTGGTTGCTGCCGCGCGGGTCCACGGAGCGGATCACGGTGAACCTGTCGAGCGCCCCGGCGAGCTTCGGCAGGTGCTCGCACACCTGAACCCCGGGCAGCCTGGTCCTGATGACGCCGAACGGCCCGCGGTTCTCGGCCGGGCGGTCCGGCTTCGGGTCGAGGGTGTCGATCTGCGACGGCCCGCCGGCCATCCACAGCAGGATGACGCTCTTGGGCGCCGCACGGGCACTCTCGCGTGCCCGCAAGAGGTTCGGGAGCGTGAGCGCGCCGAAGCCGGCCGCGCCCGCTTTCAGCAGGTTGCGGCGCGACAGCAGTACGCCGTCGCGCCGGCCGGCGTTGAGGAACCCGAAGGCGTGCGGGTGTGCGTGCGGCATTGACTCACTTCGCTCGCGAAAGCCGGTACAGGTCAGAGGTCATCTTCATGACGTAAACCGTGTCGCTCTTCGGATCGTACTCCAGCCACGTCAGCGGCGAAACCCCTTTCAGCTCCTTCGGGACCGGAATCGGCTTGCCCCAGGTGGCGCCGGCGTCAGTGCTTTCGAGCACGCCCGCGCTCGTCAGTACGAATAGGTGCTTCGCGTGCTGCCCGAAAATCGGGCCGTACCGGGCGCCCGCGACGTCGCTGACCGTTTCCCATTTCTAGCCCTTGTCGGTCCCCTTCAGGAGCGCGCCTTCGACCAGCCAGTACAGCACGTCGCCCTGCGGCTTCGGGAGCGAAACGCTGTTGTGTGCCGCAACCTGCGTGAAGGTCCTGCCGCCGTCGGTGGTCCGCACCAACCCGCCTTTCGGACTGTCTTTCGTCTTCGCGCGGGCCACCACCGCGGTGTCGCCGTCGAAGATCCACGCGCCGAGTCCGTACCCCTTCTCACCCTCGGTGAACGTCTTCCCGCCGTCGCGGGAGTGGAGCAGAAGCCCGCCCGCCTCGTGCTTGAACGCAAGCGCGAACTTCATCTCCTTGTCGGTCCAATCGACGGCGCACCAATCGACGTGCCCCGACTTCTTGTCCATCTCGCGCGTCGCGCCACCGGGGTCCGTGGACCCGACCAGCACGGGCGCGCCGTACACCAGCGCCAGCACGAAGGACCTGCTGTTGCCGGTGGGGTCGAGCTGGACGCACCCGGGCGTCTCGGTGCGGCCCTTGCGGTCCTCTTTCCCGAACTTGGCCCACGTCTTCCCCTGGTCGGTCGATCGGTACACGCCGCGGTCGCTGACGTTCACGTACAGGGTGCCGGTCGCATGATCGACCACGACGCCGCAAAGCCCCCCGTACCCGGGCTTCTCCCTCGCCAGGAGTTCGGTCGCGACCGGTTGCCAGTCCTGTGCGCGCACCCCCGACGCGAGGAGCAGAAGGACCGCGGGGAGTACAAACCGTAACATGAGGGCGCTCCGTGAGGGTCCGCTACTTCTTCTCGCCGACGCAGTACAGCGCCCTGCGGCCTTTGAGGAACAGTTTGCCGTCGGCGACCGCGGGCGACGCCTGCGAATCGTCGCCGAGGTCGTTGGTTGCGAGCACCTCGAACTTGTCGCCCGCCTTCAGGACGTAGGTCCTGCCGGCGCTCGCGAGGTAGACGCGGTCGCCGGCCGCGATGGGGCTGGCGTGCGTCGAAACGCCGGCGAGGCGCTCGCTGTACGCCACCTCGCCCTTCGCGAGCGAGAGGCACTTGAGCACGCCGGGCGAATGCAGCTTGTACAGGTAATCGCCGACGATGACCGGCGAACCGAAGCCGTCGGGGATGGTCCCGGTCTTCCACTTGAGGTGCGTCTTCGTCACGTCGCCCGCGCCCGTGGGGTCGACGGCGATGCCGGCCCCGCCGCGCCCGCTGTCGAGGTACACCAGGCCGCCGCCCAGCACCGGGGAAACGGTGTCGCCCTTCGCC